>JBOGOW010000203.1:0-7057 GCA_050748285.1 Pyrinomonadaceae bacterium | reverse complement strand
ATGCCTATGTGCGCGGTGAAATGGGAACGGCGGAGCGACAACTGTTTGAAAACAAATATCTTGTCTCGGAAATGCGGAGAAACAAGGTCGCGGCGGCAAGGGCTTTTGATGACCGGTTTCGGGGTTTGCAGCCAGTCTCGCCTATTGCCGAGCCCGCCGCAGCTATGGGGATTTTGGATTATGTCTCCTCGTTTTTCAAACCAGGGAGAGTGGCGTTCGCCGGTGGCTTTGCCGCTCTTCTGGTTGTTCTGGCTGCGGGGATTTGGTGGATCGCAATTCAGCCAAATCGGTACGTAGCGGTAAATGGTAACTCAAATTCTTCCCCTGACTTTCCGGAAAGATTCGATGAGATCAATCCGGTACCGCCGCCCACCATCGATAGCGCGAATATCGACGGAAATAATAACAACGACACGAATCGCAAATCGAATATCAAAACCCCGCCCACCGGAAACACCGATAAGCCGGTAAAGCAAAAAGAACCAGGCGGAATTTTCGCCTTCAGCTTGATGCCGCCGTTGCGAAGCAGCGAACGGCCTGTCTTAAAGATTCCGTCTTCTGCACGAACCGTTCAATTAAGGCTTATCGATAATTTCGGTGAAAAATATGTTAAATACTCGGCAGAACTGACCGATGACCGCGGAAATTCTATTTGGAGTTGGGATGTCGCCGCCGGAAAAAAACTTCCGCAAAAATCAATCACGGTGAACATCCCGGCCACCAAACTAAAATCAGGCTCTTACGAATTATCAGTTATCGGCATTACAGTGGACGGAAGCGTAGAGGAAATTAATTTCTATAATTTTATCGCTAAAAAAGGCGGAGATGAACAGGAGTAATTGCTGTGGTCAGAAAAAAAGAATTGAAAGGCGTATCGTTAGTTTGGTTATCATGTCTGCGTTTTTGCTATTGAATATAAATATGTTTGCCCTAAAAACGCTTTCTCTACTTGAAAGAAGAGAAATGGAGAAATCCTTTCCAGCGGGCTGTATTCACGCTTCAGGGCGAATGACAGTAGGCATCTCAAGCATAACTTAATTTGGCAATGCTGTTACGCTTTCGACATGTCTGTCAGTGTCATAAGCTGGAACATTGTCTGTATTATCAGCCGAGGCATTGACGGCATTACCGATTAAATTGAAAATTAAATAGAATATCGATTCGTTTGACTCCATAGGATCATCAGATGAGCAACTTGCCTCGCAAGCATAGCTAGAAACAGCTGACGAAGATAATAGTAAGGCCACCATTGTTAATTTTAATAATATTTTTTTCATATTACTTACTCCATTTACTCCTTAAGAATCGGTAGAAATATAACAGTTTATAAGAGTTGGTCGAATATTTTAAATCATAGATTTGGTCGGGTTAACCGTCTTGAGGATATGGGCGAACCGAGGATCGGCAAGAATAAAAATATCGGCGTGGTAAGTTTGGTTCGGCCCAGAATCTTTTAACCACTTTAGGAGGCAAAATGTTTGAAATAAAGACAATGCTAACAATTGTGTTTGTGATTTTATTTTTGGTTTTCGCGATTAACGCACAGCCTTCGGAAGTCACTGAAATTCTGCCGAACCAAAAGTTTGAGAGAGAAATATCCGAAAATGTTTCGCATCAATTTCTTATAAAAGCTAAAAGCGGAGATTTCATGCGGGTCATCGTCGATCAGAAAAATGCTGATGTCAAAATAAAACTTTTAAATTCCGCAGGCCAAAAAATCTATGAGGTTGATAATTCAAATAGCCGTGAAGAATTGGAAAGAGCGTCCTTAATTGTCGAAAATACGGGCGAATTAAGTCTTGAAATTTCTTTTGTCAAGAAATTAACTGGTAAAGCAGAAGGTAAAGATTACGGGATAAATCTCGAAGTCTTGCAGCCGACGAACGATCAGGATTTAATTCTCATCAAGGCCGAAAGACTTTACGATGAAGCAACTCGGATGCGTCTTGAGCGTAAAGCTGAATCTCGTCAGAATTCGATAAAAGTTTTTCAGGAAGCCGCACGGCTGTTTGCTCAAATCGAAGATCGTTTAGGTCTGGCCTTTGTTTATTATTCCTTGGGACAGGTCAACAGTCTATTGACTAACTTGGAAGAGTCACGAAACAATCACTCGAAAGCCGCCGCAATTTTCCTCGAATTGAATTTGCGTCCGCAATACGCCAGAACTATTACCGATCAGGCCGCCGCGTATTTTTTTGAACGCAATCTGGATCAATCAGAAAAACTTTGTCTGGAAGCATTGAGAGTTTTCGAGGAACTGGGAGACCGCAGAGGCGAAGCGGAAATTACCGGTAATCTTGGAGCGATCTTTGATGCCAAAGACAATCCACGTCTGGCTCTTGAATATTATTTTCGCGCTTTACCGATTCTTCAATCCGAAAAGGACAAAGTTCAAGAAGGAAGTATTTTGTCTAGAATTGGCTCGGTGTATGACGATTTGGGCGAGCCTTTTCAGGCGTTGGAATATTACGAAATGGCTCTGAAAATCCGGCGTGAACTCAAAGACGAACGCACCGAAGCCACTACACTCGCAAATATGTCAGTCGTTCTGAAAAATCTAGGGTACTATGACCGCGCGATTGAAGCGAGTGAACGCGCGTTTCAGATATTTTCTCAAATCGGCCAAAAATATGGCGAGGCCGCAACGCTTAACAGTCTCGGAAACCTAAACAATGATCTTAATGAGAACGAAAAAGCCATCGAATTTTATGAACGAGCGTTGACGATTATCCGCGAAGTCAAACTACGAGACAATGAAGCTGCAACGCTCTTGAACATCGCGAATATCAATCTTCTTGTCGGCAACACGCAGGGTTCACTGAAACTTTTCAAAGACGGTTTGCAGATATTCCGCGAACTTAAAAATAAACGCGGTGAAAGTCGGGCTTTGGTAAAAATCGGCGAGGCTTACTTGAAAACAGGCGATTCGCAACAAGCGCTGGAATATTTCAATCAGGCATTGCCTATATTTCGTGAAATCGAAGACCGAAGTTGGGAAGCCGCGACAATGTTTTTGATCGGCGAGGCAAATCGGGAAACCGGGAGTTTTCCGGTGGCAAAAAAATTCTACCTTGACGCTTTGCGGATAAGACGCGAATTAAAGGAAACATCCGATGAAGCTCAGAATTTATTAGCTTTGGCAAAAGTCGAAAAAGAACTAAATAATTTTGCCGCATCGCAGAGCCAAATTGAAAATGCAATCAAAATTCTCGAAAATACGCGGGCAAATATTTCGAGGCGGAATTTACGCAACTCATATTTTGCGGCGAAACAGGATTTTTATGATTTTTATATAAATTTGCTGGTTGAAAGGCATAAAAAAGAACCTTTGAATGGCTATGATTCGTTGGCGTTCGAGATCAGCGAGCGAGCAAGGGCAAGAAGTTTATTGGAATCGTTGGGGGAATCGCGTTTCGATATCCGGGCCGGAGTTTCATCGGAAACTCTCAAAAAGGAGAAAAATTTGCGGCAGACCATTAACGCCAAAGACACGTTGCGTCTGAATGCCTTGAATGCGAGACAAGCCGAGAAGTCAAGAATCTTTGAAAATGAAATAAATGAACTTCTGCGACAGTATTCGGAAGTGCAGACAAAAATTCGTGCGGAAAGCCCGCAGTTTGCCTCATTGATTCAGCCCGAGATTTTATCTTTAACAAAATTTCAGGCGGAAGTTTTAGACGAACATTCCGTGTTGCTTGAATACAGTCTTGGCGAAGAACACAGTTTTTTGTTCGTCGTTGATAAATCTTCTTTGTCAATCTTCGAATTGCCGAAACGTGTAGAAATTGAAAAAGCGGTCCGCAAGTTTGTTGAAAATATCAGGGCTTACGGCAATGACAGTTTACGGGAAACTTCTCGACAAAATCAAAGCATATCGGGGAGCGCAGATGCGAATCGGAAAGTAGAACGAGAAAACTTGAGCCGAATGTTACTCGGTTCGGCAATAAAAAAACTTAAAGACAACCGTCTTTTAATTGTTGCTTCGGGAATTTTGCAATACGTTCCGTTTACCGCACTGGCAAATCCGAATGCAAAAAACAGTTTTTTGATTGAAACAAATGAAATTGTTATGTTGCCGTCAGTGTCTGTGTTACAGGCCTTGCGAAACAATAAACGAGAAATCGTAAATAGGCCGGGTTTAATGGCGATTTTGGCTGATCCGGTTTTTGCTGTTGATGATACAAGGGTGAAAACTTCTGCAAGGCAGAAAACAGATGAAAAGCCGGTACCCTCTTCTATTGCAGCAAACGATATACCGCGTCAATTACGTTCCGACTTTTCGCGTCTTCGCTTCAGCCGCCGCGAAGCGGAAGAAATTGCAAAATTTATGCCGGAAGATCAAAGGTTTCTGGCGATGGATTTTGACGCCAATATGAAAATAGCAAAGGGAGATGACTTGCAAAAAGCGAAATTTGTTCATTTCGCCACCCACGGTGTAATCAACAGCGATTTCCCCGAGCTTTCGGGAATTGTTCTTTCATTGGTTGACGAGGACGGCAAACCTCAAGACGGTTTCTTGCGGCTTCACGATATTTACAATATGCGGCTCAATGCCGACTTGGTTGTGTTGAGCGCTTGCGACAGTGCTTTGGGGAAAGAAATAAAAGGCGAAGGAATTATCGGTTTGACGCGAGGGTTTATGTATGCCGGCTCGCCGAGCGTCATCGCAAGTCTTTGGAAGGTCGAAGACCGCGCAACAGCGGAATTGATGAAAAGATTTTATCGGGCGATGCTCAAAGATAAACAAAAACCTGTAAATGCCCTACGCACCGCTCAAATCGAAATGCTCAAAAATAAGCGATGGCAGAATCCATTTTATTGGGCGGCATTTACTCTTCAAGGTGAATGGAAATAGGTTTCCTTTACGACTATGAAAAGCAAAAAAGGCACGAATTTTTCGTGTCTTTTTTATTTGCCAAAAAAATTGCGACACATTTCCGTTATTTCGGCAGTTATAAATGAGAAAGCTTTTATCGCAATCGCGTTCATGTTGAAAACAAAAAAAATTTGGTAATCAGGAGAAGGAATATGAGAAGTATCGGCTTAACCACAATTTTATTTATCGTCTTAGTTTTAGTATCCGGCGGATCGGCAATGGCATCGATCACGACGATAAAAGGATCGCTGACCTGTTTTCTTGGCTGTAATAAAAATGTCGTTCAGTTTATCCCGCAGGGCGAGGACATTGCGTTCGAGGTCGTCGGGCAATTCGTCGATCTTTCGACCTCGGTCGAGATCACGGGTTCAGGTGTTTCGGTCAGTTACGGTACGCGGAAAGGCGGCTCGAACTCATCGATCATAGTCAGATTCAATGTTTCTTCGACTGCCGCGTCAGGCGAGCGGACCGTAAAGATGCGTTACGCAATCGAAACCAATGGGCCCGATACTTTCAAGGTCAGGGTCGTAAAGAAGGGCACGATCACGGATATCAAGTACAAGCGGCCGCTCGTGCTGGCCTCCAATTCCCCAATCACGGCAAATCCGAACCTACCGCCGTCGGGCGTTACATTTCCGGGCGCAGGTTCCAGTTTAAGCTCACCGCCGACACAACTGGTCGAACCCGTCAATATCCCGCTCAATCAGAAAGTCGTGCTTGTCATAACGGGATCAAAGCTTTCGGGCGTCGAACTTCGTTCGGGCCCGCGTTTTCGAAACGTGGCGATACTTTCGGGCGGCACGGACAGCCGCATCGAGATGGAGATCGAATTTACCAGCAACGGGCAGGAACAGCTGCTATTCTACGATTCCAGACTTTCGCAGCAGGACATGAATTCTTCGACAAGTTCCAAGTTCAGCTATTCGGGCGGCTCGAACCGAACCGTTCAGTACGGCGGTTCGGCGAGCGGCGGCGGTTTTATCTCTCCGCCTATCACCGGCGGCGGGAGCACCGGCTCTTCCACATTTGTCGATGCGGCTCCGCGGGCAAATATGCTGAACATATTTCGGCGGCAGGGACAAAACCCGGTATTCACCGAAATTGGTTTTCAGTATTTTAATGCGCCAAACAGCACTCCGGGATTTTGCAGCGGCATGTCCGGGAATCAGTCCAGGATAATCACGATTCCGAATCCAGTCTGGGGCGTTTCAAATGTCGGCACTGCAAATATCAACACCGCATTCGCGGTGCAGCTGCTCAGGTGCACGCAGGTTTTGGCGACGGAAACCATTACGAGTCTCATCCCTGGACAGACACGGGATTTTACATTTGAAAGGCAGGATTCCAGGGTTCGCGTGTTCACATTTCTTGCACGCGGCGGCTGCTTTATCTCGCCGCAGGCTGACCAGTTTTTCGAGGATCCGCCGTTCACTGTCATTGTCAATACAAACGGTGCTTTGACCGAAGCGGCCGTGAATCAGAGCAACAACATCCGCAATTATTGATCGCACATCTCACGTATTACTTTGTGTTCTTCGTGTTAAAAGTTTCTCAAACACAAAGGACACAAAGTTTTTCGCAATATTCACCGCAGAATAGCTTTGCCAATTGGCGGCACCGACAGTTCATGCGTTTCCTAAATCCAGAAACGAATTCAATTCCGCAACATTTGCGATAGGCCCGAATGAATATCTTCACAAAAAAAAAGAGACACATTTTGGCCTTTCTTACCAGTTAAAAATGAGAGTCAAATCGGTAAGCATAAATCAGAGATTTTTGCTTCACCAAAAAGAGCCAAAAAGTGTTCAGGCACTCAAAAATACAAATTAGAGGAAATAGCTAAGGAGAAGATATGAAAAAGCAAAGAATAATTCGTTCGATTACATTGGGTTTAGGTTCAATTTTGTTGCTCGCTTTCGCAGGCGTCGAAGCTGCTTTTGCCAGGAGCGTTTCACTAAACAACATTAACATTCCGAGCGGCGGTTCGCAGTTTTCGCAAACATTCAACGTCGCAGATCGGGGAACCTTTACGGTTACGGTCAGGCTGAGAACCAATACTTTGATCGGTTTTGGCGGCCAATCACAATACAGGGCGGAATTGATGCGCGGTAATACGGTTCTTGACTCGGCTATAAGAACTGTCAGCAGTGGTTTCGAAAATGTAACGCTTAGCTACAATGT
>JBOGOW010000202.1:0-7064 GCA_050748285.1 Pyrinomonadaceae bacterium | reverse complement strand
GCGAAAGCTGCGCAGGAAACTGCCGATGCTGCGGTCGCGGGTGTCAACGCAACGAACAAACGCATTAGCGATCTTGACGACTATGTCGTAAATTCGACGCAGACCGTCAACTTCCGCGTGAACAGTGCGGTACTTTCACCGGATGGAAAACGCCAACTCGACGAAGTTGCGACAGCGGCGATGACGCTGAAAGGATACTATGTTGAGATCACGGGATTTGCTTCGGCGGAAGGAAGCACGGCGCATAACAAGGCTCTTAGCCAGCGTCGTGCACGTGCCGTTATCGACTATATGATCGAAACGCACAACATCCCGCTTCGCCGAATCGGACAGTCTTATGGATTTGGTGAATTGCAGGCGATTGCCGACAATACGACACGTGAAGGCCGTGAAGCTAACCGGCGTGTCGAGGTCAAGCTGCTCGTAAGCCGCGGTATAAATCAAAACGTGGAAGTACGACAAGTGACCGACAACGAAGAATAATTCCAATTAACTTATTATCACGAAAAAGCGAAAACGGTCTCGGTCGTTTTCGCTTTCTCTTGCAACCTCGTTTCAATTCCCGCAATCTCAAACCTATGTTCTCTAAATCAAATAGTCTCGCAATAGCTTTGCTGACCGCAGCCGTTATAGGCTCATCGGTCGCCGCACAATCGCCGACCCCGACGCCGAAGATCACCGAGGAGACGGACGTGATCAAGGTCGATTCGCGGCTCGTTGTTGTTCCGGTTTCGGTAACGAACGCGAACGGCGAACCGGTGTCCGGTCTCTCGGCTAAGGATTTCAGGGTGATCGAGGAAAACCGCCAGCAGCAGATAGAAAATGTGGGGACGGCTGAAAATGTTCCGCTTGAGATCGCGTTGCTTTTTGACGTCTCGGCGAGCACCGATGCGATGTTTAGGTTTCAGCAGGAAACGGCCGCAAAGTTTTTAAAAGAAGTGCTCAGGCCTGATGACAGGGCGACGATCTTTACTGTCGGTCAGACTCCGATTTTGATACAAGGGCGTGAGAATGCCGACAGATCGATCGCGGGGATAATGGAGATCAAGGCCACCAAAGGCGCGACCGCATTTTTTGATACGATCCGGGAGGCCGCTGGTTTCTTAAAGATAAATTCGCCCGAAGGCCGCCGCCGCGTTATCGTTGTTATCTCCGATGGTGAAGATAATTTCAGCATCGGCGTTCAGAAAGCTCAGCGGCAATACGAGCGGGATGTTGTTGATAAAAGTCCCGATCCGGAATACAAGAAAATAGAAAAATTGGTCGTTCGCGCGCAGAATGCGGCAAAAGAAACCGAGCGAAAAAAGGTTTTACGTGCATTGCAGGACGCGGACATCGTGCATTATTCGATAAACCCGGCCGGAAGTTCGTACCTTCTCAACAAGATGAGTGTTTTCGGGCAGGAGAATATGCAGATATTTGCAAACGATACCGGCGGCACGGCGTTCCTTCCAAAATTCGGTCCTATAGATACTAAAGACACCTATCAGAATGAGATAAATATGCGGAAAAATTCGGAGTTGCTCGAACGCATTTTCCGACAGCTTACGAACGAACTGCGTGCCCAATATTTGCTCCAATATTATGCCGAGACCGAATTTCCGACCGGCAAATTTGTCAAACTTGGTGTTACTACGCCGAACCGAAGCGACCTGCAGGTGCGGGCCCGCCAAGGTTATTACGCAAAGAATTAAGAACCGATTTTAGTTTCGCGAAGCTTTTGTTCGTTTGATCGGGATCGCTGCGTTTCCCATCACTTTGCCCATTTCTGGTTCGTACTTCGAATTCGAAACTGCACCCATTGTCGGATAATACTCCGGCGTCGGGTTGACCAGTGGAATCGGGAATCGAGTTCCGGTTTTTGCATCGCGAGAAAAGAACGACATTAAAAACAACCCCGAAAAAAGCCCGACGATCAGCGAAAACGCCGCAGTCGCAACGCGCGATACACGCTGCCTGACCTTTGCCCAACCAACAGGACAGTCTTTGGTAAGTATCGTTCCATCGGCTCGCCGATAATATCTTACACACAGACGACCTTCCGAATTCTCCAATAGCTGCTCGGCTTCCTTCAAGGTCATTCCGGAAATGTTGTAAACATTTAATTTACAGTCACCGCAAAACCGCTTGCGTTCGCTGCCGAACATGTTTTGCCAATCGGCGGAACACGGACTTGCGATCTTAATATTGTAAAGCGGACTCTCAAATTTCGACATAAAAACTCCGTTCAAAATAACGTCAGCAAACGCTGTTGCCTATTGAACGGGGTCCAAGTTGTTTCTTGCAATATTTATGTAATAAGCGGTGTAATAGACATTTTTAATGATATTTTTTAGACGTTTGGGTCTAATGGACATTTTTAATGGTGTTTTTTAAGCTACGAATGCGACGTAGGAAGAGGCAATTGTTAGAACTGAAAAATCAAGCGAAGCGGACATGAGCAATGCTGGGGAGCAACTCATCAGGAATAGCTTGATTACCGACGATAACGTCAATTGAGGGGCTTGGAATTCCGAGCCTCTTAATGTTTTATCGGAGGTATTTATGCCTTAAAAAACTCATCTATAAATTTCATTTTCCTTTGTTTTGAGAGGCCACCGGCGACAACGGAGTTTGTTCTTCAAATCCGCGAAAATTCCTTCGAGCAAATTGGTCGTATTCGGTATTCTCAGGTCGGGAAGATCGTCGAATGTGAAGAGCCACGGCAGATTCGTTTTCAGGCTTCGATAGGCGCTTCGAAGTCGTTTGTGCGTATAAAAACTCTTGCCAGTTTCAGGATTGACGGTTCGCTCGTTAAGGAACTCTTGCCAACGCTCGAACCAGCGTCCGAGACCATCGGAAAAGGTCTGCTTATCGGTCTTTGAAAGAGTCCGTGCAAGTGAGCGTAACTCTTGTGACGCAAATATCTTAGGCTTCCTTGTCAAATACCTTGTGATGATCGTCGTTTGATGAAACCGACACATCTGGATCGGCGTCTTTCCAAACAGATGAAACAGCCCTTTCCGGCCATCGCACACTATCGCCGCGATCTCGTATCCGTGATCTTTCAAACCATTCACGCACCTTTCGTACAGCTCGTTGGTTTCATACTTCACAAACTCCCGATGAAGCATCCTGGCTCGGTGTGCATCAAAGATCAACAGCACTCCGAAGTCTCGTCCGAAGTATGTCGTGTCGGTCACGATAACGACCTTTCCGGGCTTCGATCCTTTGTCTGTTCCGGCTGCTTTTACCTCGACTCTGTCAAGCCTTCTCTGGATCGTCCGAACCGAGCATCCGTGCCTCTGTGCAAGCTGCTCATACGTCTGCTTTCCCTCGGTGTACTCCCGCCACAAAACCCAGTTTTCAATCCGCTTTCCGCCGACAAACTGTCGTCCGCACACCACGCACTCATACCTCTGTACGCCTTTCACAAACCCGTATTTTCTTTCTATTTTCGACCCACAGTAATAGCACTTTTTTTATTCATTACCTTTGACCTACCTCAAAGCTAATGCTATCAATCCATTACAGCCATTTCACCATTAAAAATGTCTATTAAGCCACGATTTACTTCATATGACAGAAGTGCGAAAACCGGTCTCGACTACGCCATAAACCGAACCTACGACTCAAAACAAGGCCGCTTTACTCAGGTCGATCCGATTGGGATGGAGTCGGTTGTGGCGAAGGACCCACAAACGCTAAATCTTTACGCGTATTGCGCAAACGACCCGATCAACCATACTGATCCCAACGGGTTAGGCTTCTTTAGTTTCCTGAAAAAACTGTTCAAGGGTATTGGCAAGTTGTTTAGTGCGGTAGGAAACGTAATTGCTAAGATTTTAAACAACCGATGGGTACGACTCGGCGTATTCATACTCGGGTTTTTAGTTCCATTCCTTGCTCCCGCGATCGGAGCGGTTATAAAAGCCGCGCTTGATATCTATAATTTCGTGGCTGACATTGCAACTTCCTTACAGATATCAGGAATGCTTTTTCAGGGCAAATTTAAGGAGTTGGGTGTTACATTGGCAATAGGCGTTGTCAGCGCCGCCATTTCGGCGATAGCAGACAGCGTAATTCAGGGCGTTAAGGACTCTCTTACCAAAAACGGAAAATTCAGTTTCAAGAATTTTACATGGAAAGGTTTCTTTAGCGGTGCAATCAAGGGTCTGAAAAAAGGCTTAAGCAGTGTGTTCGGTCGCGGATGGGAAAGTCTAATTCCAATCTATGGTCGCTATTGCGCACCGGGATACGGTAACGGTGGCAACGGGGCCAATGGCATTCCCATTGACGGCCTCGATAGCTTATGCGATCGACACGACGGAGTTTATAATGGCACTGGAGGTCTTCCGAATAACTTCAAGAACGCCTTTCGATTGGAGGCAGATCAAGTTTTCTTCAGAGGTCTGTTCAGAGCTGTTACGAATATCGGATTCGGTGACATAATATTTTCGGGGCGACCGTCTGGTGGTAATGTTTTCCGCTCAATCGCGATACCTGCGTTTGGTGGAATGATAGTTTACCGGGGGACGAGGTGAAAATGTACATGTTGTTATTGATGCCAATTAGAATTCCGACTATTTTCGTGGTTCTTGCGTTATTTATGGTTTCCTTTTCCTCTGCCCAGAAGATTGAAAGAGTCCTGTCCAATGAAAAAGAGAATATCTACGTAGTCGGGTTTAGTCCAGATGGGAAAACGATAGCCACAGCAGGTGGCCGTGACAGTGTTGCTGATATGTGGGAAGTATCGACAGGGCAAAAGCTTGGCACGTTGTTTAAGGATCGAGATGCAAACGCGACTGCGCGGGGACCGAAGTCGAGGGTATTGATTACAAAAATATCTTGGCCGGTATTAATAGAGTTTAGTCGAAACTGGGAAAAGGTCGCAACCTACAATATCGATGAAAAAATCGTAAGGGTGTGGGATGTCAAAAATGGATCTCTAAAAGCGACGATCAACGAAACGAAGAAGGATTTCGGTATTCGATTCGCCCTCGATCCGAAAAACAGATTGATCGCAACAACAGTTTTTGACGAGTTTGTCGTCAACACTTGGAACGAAGAAACCGGAGGCCTTGAGGCGACGCTCGAACACCCCCGGCACAAGCAATTTAGATATGCGAACGGAGTCAGAGAACTGGCCTTTACACCCGATGGCCGTTCACTGGTGACCACAAGCTTTAGAGAAGTGTACATATGGGATATCGCCTCGGGTATGATTAAAGCCAAACTTATCGATCCTGATGTAATACTCTGGGAAGGATTTAAAGCACATAAAGGATTTAGTCACGGGGATTCTATTTATGTCCTAAGGGTTAGTCCCGACGGCCGTTTTGCTGCGACGGGCAGCCGCGATGGTACAGCAAAGATTTGGGATTTGCAGACACGAGAATTGAAGTTCACTCTGAAGGGACACAAGGGGAAAGTACACCGACTTGGGTTTAGTCCGGATTCCGGAACACTTATAACGGGCAGCTACGACAAGACAGCAAAGCTATGGAACGTGGAGACCGGTGAAATGAAGGCTTCGCTTCCGCATCGCGGCACAGTCTGGGCAGTATCATTTAGTCCTGATTCCGAATTAGCAGCAACCGCCAGCGATAACGAAAAGAAAGTAAACCTTTGGAACTCTGCAACCGGGAAGTTGGTTGCGGGACTGGAGGGAGCACGTGATCCGTTTGCATTTAGTCCCGACGGGAAGACTTTGGCTACGGGAAGCGACAAAAACGCGGTCCTTATCTGGAAGGTTCCCGACAAATAGCGGTCTTCCCGCCAATATCTCAAAAAAATATGAAAAATCGTCACTAGTGTCCGGTTATAAGTTGAATAGATTCAACTGTTTAGAAATATCCTCTCCGGAATTTTGCAAAGGACTTTCGTTAAGTAGTTGATTTAATTGGGTTTTGTCGAAGATTGAGACTGAAATTATTTGTAGAATTTCGTAGAGATTTCGCTCTATTATCAGTTCTTTCTTGGCAATTGCCAACCATTAAATATGTGCAAACGGCGATCCAGATCTGTGTTTTTACGGCATTTTCGGATTCGCCCCAGAATGTTTTGATTTTCAAATGCTGTTTTATCCATTTGAAAAACAGTTCAACGCGCCAGCGATGTTTGTATAAAAGTGCTACCTCGATCGCCGATATTTCGAAATTATTGGTCAGGAAGACGTACATTTTGGGGATGTCCCGACGGATAAGGCTCTGATCTATGTTGTTAGAACGACAAATGTAGGCCTTTTAATTCAATCCAAGCTGGCGGTTGACGGCGGATGGGTCGGAGTCAATCGCGGGAAGTCTTACTTCTTTGTCACCGTCGAACCGGGCGAGCGTTACTTTTGCTCGGAATCCGAAAACCAAAGCTACCTTTCTCTAACGGTCGAGGCGGGAAAAACCTATTATCTCCAGCAGCAGGTGCAGATGGGATTGATGAAAGCAAGAACCAAGTTGGTAGTAATGGACGAAGCGGAGGCGAAGAAGAAGCTGCCCGACCTGAGCTTGAGCGTCTTCAGCCGGAAACAATAAACGGCATCCGATCAGACGACGCAGATGAAGGTCGGGACGGCTGGGACGAATCAGGTTACGGAAGATTATACGTTCGACCCGCAGACGGGTTTGTTGACAAACCAGAAGGCGATCAGAAATTCGCAATCTTTGCTTGATCTTTCGTATGAGTATAATAGAAATGGGTCAGCTGGTTCGCTGAATGGCAAGACAGGCCATCTGACCAAGATCATTGACAATCTAAACACGGCAAAAAACCGCGAGTACGAGTTTGACGCGTTGGGAAGATTGACCAAGGCAAAAGGCGGTGCGACCGGAACGCTTTGGAATCAGAATTATTCCTATGATCGTTATGGCAACCGAACAAACGTAACGGCTTCGGGCGTTGCGGCGGATAACTCTGCAATACCGCTCGACGGCATTCCGAATCTTGCTTACGACAATGCTTCGGAGATAGTATCGAAAGTTGTGGAAGAGGGTAAATAGAAAAAGTAGCGTATCCTTGTTTTTGATCAAAAAAAACAAACAGGCACGAAGCCTGAAGGAGGATACGCTACAGATGAAAGGATATAATGA
>JBOGOW010000201.1:0-7073 GCA_050748285.1 Pyrinomonadaceae bacterium | reverse complement strand
ACAGGAAAGGCCGCACTATAAAAATTCTGAAAACCATCGTCAAAAGTCAGCGCTACGGTTTTCGGCGGAGTTGGTATTTTATTAACAAGCGAGCGGACAAGGTCTTTCAGAGAAACTACGTTCCAATTCGTTTCGCTCAAGTATTTCATTTGCCGCCGGAATGTTTCGGGCGCGGTTGAGATGACCGATCCGCTTTCGTCAATCGAATGATAAGTCAAAATCGGAATATTGACACTCTCAGCCGCAACATTCCACCAGCCGCCGTCGTTCACTTCATTTCTCCTTTACAATCGTGTAAAACAAACCGTAAGCTGCCTCGATTAAGCACGCTGACTAATTGGACAAAAATTTACCCGATGAACACAATGATACACTTTCTAAAGAGTCAATTAAACAAAATATCCGGTTTTTTAATGCCAAATTAAGCTTGATTGCATCTTGGCGAAAATTGTATCGGATAAAGCGGGAACTGTTTTATCAACTAAAAATGCCATAATTTCTTAGAAACGCAGTCTCTCAGCCTGTTTTCTATTTCTTTTTATATCTTCAATCAGATTCAGGTAGCTCTCCATGTGTGCATTTTCATTCCAGTATTTCAAATAGGCGGCATACCCTTTCTCACCCAAATCGGTTCTTAACGAAGGATTGTCGGCGAGCTTTTCCATGGCCGATCTTAGTTCATTCTCGTTTCGATAAATAAACCCGCCGCCGCTTTGTTCGACAACTTCGGGAAGCGCCCCCAGATCATTGACTATCACTGGCGTTTTATGCAAAAAAGCCTCGATAATAATAATGCCGAAGGTTTCGTAACAAATCGAGGGGACAATCACGGCGACCGCCGAGCCGTAAAGTTTATTCAGACGCGCCTGATCCAGTCTTCCGAGAAATTTGATATTTGGGCTGTTGCCCGCCTGAGATTCAAGAGTTTTTCTATATTCGCCGTCACCGGCGATCAGCAGATCATATTGCGGCAGACTGCTGAAAACCGGCACAAGATTCTGCACGCCCTTGATATATTCCAATCGACCGACAAATAGAAAATATGGACGCGTCCGCGATTCTACACTGGAAACAGATGCATTATCTGCATTCCGGGGTAGAAAATATGGCATTTGCCTGATCGGAATATCCAAACCCATTTCCAGATGTTTTTGCATTGTGAATCTGCTCGGCGAAAGAAGGCAATCGACGTGTTTCAGCATCCGCTCCAGCAAGCCCGTATGCCGCCAAAGCTGCGGCGGACGTTTACCTGCCAATTGGCACAACGTGCAGCTTTTCTTTGTGCAAACCTCTCGATTATATTTCCAAAGCACATGCATCGGGCAAACCAGCCAATGCTCGTGAGTTGTGTAAAGTTTTACCGCCGAACCGTAGCTCAATGCAGTGATGCCGATCAGCGACATGTTGTGATAATGAATTACGTCGTAATCGTTTTCTTCCAGCGCGGTTTTCAACTTGCTCTTCAATAAAGACAGCCCGGTCTGCTGCGTCAGCAGCGGGGAAAGCGGACCCATGCCGCTTTTTAGTTTGTGAATCGTAATTAGCGGGTGATTTGGAAAATCTCCAGACGGCTGTTTTTTGTTCAATAGTAGAAAAGCGTCCTCGCAATGAAAAACATCGACCCGGTGTCCGCGATTAGCCAATTCGTTGGACAATCGATAAATGTGCATTCCATCGCCGCCAAAATTATATGGCGGATAAAATGTCGAGACCATGCAGAATTTCAGAGGCTTTGCCATTTGCTCCTACGGGCAGAAACGCGAGTGTGAACGTGCGTGCATCCGACGGCATTCCTGCATGCTCGCTCACACAAATGTTTCCGCAAACTCATTGAAGATCGCTAGTGTATCCTCCGCCGCTTTTTTCCACCGAAACTGCGTTGACCTGTTTAGGCCATTGTCTCTCATTGTGTTCCGCAGTGATTCGTCGGACAAAATCGCTTCGATCACCGTTGCCATGTCCCGCGGATCGCGCGGATCGAAGAAGCGCCCGGCTTCAGCCAGAACCTCAGGCAGCGAGCCGCGGTTGCTTGCCGCCACAGGCGTTCCGCATGACATACCTTCGATGGCCGGCAATCCGAAGCCTTCTTCAAGCGACGGCAAAACCAATAAAGCCGCCGCATTATAAAAATAGACGAGTTCGCGGTCGGGCACGAATCCGGTAAATATAACCTTTTCAACAATTTCCAGTTCCTCCACTTTTTTTCTTAAAGCAGGATATGCGGAGAAAAACGGATCGTCTTGATAATCGCCAACCAGAACAAGTTTGATATTAACGTCAGGTTTATCAACGATCAGCTTAAATGTATCGATCAAAACTCCGAGGTTTTTATGCGGGCTTATGCCGCCGACATAGAGCAGAAATTTCTCGTCTTTCTTCAACTGGTATCGTACAAGAACTTCGTGCATGGCGTTGTCCGAATCCACCACTTTGAATTCTGGTCGAGCCGCCTCGGAAATTATTCGAAGGCGTGATTCGGGTAGATCGAAATATTCAATAATTTGCTGTTTTGAGTATTCCGAAACAGTTGCGATTACATCAGCCTGCCTGACCGCGGCGTTCTGTTTTATCTTCCAAAAGATTTTCGATTTCGTGTTCGGGAAAATAAGCTTTGGGTGATGATCCGCAATCATGTCGTGGAGCGTAACGACGATCTTGGTCCGGTTGAAAATCGGAAAGTAGGAATACACCGCCGGAAAAAAAAACACGTCAATTTTATGTTCGAGCACTTGCCGGGTCATCGCCCACAGATCTTTTACCGAACGTCGGCCATTGGCCGACGCGGCTTCGGTCGCGGAGACATCGGTGTTCGCTACTATCTTTTGTACCTGCGTCGGGATCAAGTCGGCGTCGTCAGTATGGCTGTCGATAAAAAAAAGATATTCATTTACTGAATCTATCTCAAGCAATGCCTCAAGCAATTCGCGCGTAAAACGCCCGAATCCTCTCTTGTTTCCCCAGCAAGTTGCGTCAACTCCAATTTTCATAAATATCTAACGCCACGCGGCCGAGCTTTTACCCTCGCCGAACAGATAGCCGCAAAATTCACCGAATGACCAAACAAGCGTCAGCAAGACGATAAATGGAAATGCGCTGAACATTGGCAAAATGTTTCTGCCTTTTCTAAACGTGTTCAAAACTATTCGGACGGGAAGCAATACGGGCAGAACGAACGAGACTGCGCCGAAAAATATGCGTTTCGGCATTGAAATATTGGAAACGCGCAGTGCGGCGTATGAGCGGGCGAGATGATACGAATGTTCGACCGCATGCTTCATTTCATAGCTTTTATTATGGTAAACGACCGCAGCCGGGGCCATCATCAATTGATGTCCTCTTTTCCTCAACTCTTCGTTTATTGTGCTTTCAAAAAAACCGTTTCGATAAACTTCCTCTAATTCCTCGAGTGTTTTTCGTTTGTAAGAAGTATTGATACCGGATAGCGATTTGGCCGTTCCCGCAGCATTCGGCAGCATATATTTTCCGTAATCATAGAAATAAACCGCCCAATCGAGAGCTTTATCGACGCTTGCATTTTCAACTGAACCGCCGATGCAAACATTCGGCGATTCGTGAGCTTTTTTTATTTCCTCACACCAATTCGAGTCAAAAATACAGTGGTCCTCAACCAGGGCAACAATTTTCCCTTTGGCGAGAGCAATCCCATCGCGCCGGATTTCAGGAACGGTTGCTTTCTCATCAAGCAGAAGTAATTTAAGCGGAATATCGCCTTCTGTTTCGGAGACCGCAAAATTGCTCGCGACGATTATTTCCGTGTCGGCTCTATCGGTTTGTTTTACCAGAGACGCCAGACACTGCCGCAGCAATGCATTTCCATTCCATGCCGCAATGACAATTGAAAGCTGCATCTCATCCTTGTTCGCCCGGTTCATTCGACCTTCAAGAGACTGTTTCCAGACCCAAAGAGCAGGCCTGTAAATTCGCCGACAGCATAGCTGCACATAAAAATCGCGAGAAAAGGAAGCGACAGAACTAGTTCCTTGCGGTTTCTCTTTTTCTCCACTACATTCTTAACGATTCGCCACATTAAGTGAAATGGCAAAATCGGCGTGTAAGCTAAGTAAAAAACCATTTGTAACAAAGTGGATTTTTTCCGCCGCATCGCGGCAAACGATCGGGAATAATAAAATCTTTGCGACAGAAAGTAGAAAAAGCCAAATTCTTTTTTATGAAAAACAACAATCGATGGAAAAGAGCAAAACTTAATATTTTTTTTGCGAAGCTCCAATTGTAAAAAATACTCCCAAAAATCATTTTTGATCGAATCGTCGATTTGCTCAATCTGAGAGCGGCCGTACGAAACATTATTGCCCGCCAGGAATTCCACCTCTCCGACCGGGATCGGCGGCATAAAACCGCTGTATTCGCAAAGAAAAACCGACCAATCTATCAGACGGCTAGTGCATCCGTTCTCGACCGCTCCGCCAACGACTTCGTAACCGGAATCGTGTGCCTTTTTGATTTCCTCAAACCAATTTTCAGTAACCATGCAGTGATCTTCGATGACGATAAAAAAATCACCGCTTGCTTCATGCATTCCAATAGCACGCATCTCCGGAATCCCAAGCCTTTCGGGCAGTTTGATCAGTTTTACAAGCGGAAAATTCTTTTCGATATTTGCGGCGGTTGCCGCATCCGTGCTGTCAACTACAATAATTTCTACGTCAAAATCACGACGGCTTTTTTCGAGCGCGGCCAAACATTCGCCAATCGATGGCAAACCGTTGACCGAAGCAATAATGACGGAAAATTTCGGCACTTAACTCGCTATTCGGTCGTGTTGCAGCTATTTCCCTTTCCGGCGAAATAACCCGAAGCTTCACCGGCGGCCCACCATACGACAGCCAAAATAATCACCGGAATCGATAAAAGCAGCTTCCCGACATGGCGTCGCTTGCGAAAAACCGGCGACACGGTCCGAATGAAAAAAAATATCGGCAGCAGCGGCGATCCGATAGTGTAAACAAAGCGTTTAATTCTCGAAAATTCTTCCGCACGCATTCCGGCAAAGCACCGGCCTTGACAAAATCTCCTTACCAAAAACGCTGCGAGTTTGTGGTTTTCTCTCCGACTAACCGAAATTTTCGGTTCTGAAAAAAGCTCGATGCCGTCGGATTGCAGCTTGCGGCACCAAAGCGTTTTCCAGAACCCGTTTTCTACAAATTCCCTTCCTTTTTCCAATACCGGGCGTTTTATCGAAAAATTATTGCCCGGAATTGCGGCAACCATACCGGATTCGGTAGGCAGCATAAATTGCCCGTAATCGCAAAAATATGCCGCCCAATCGGTCAAACTGCCGCTTCCGCCGGACATTTCAACCGAGCCGCCGATGACAGGATATGCCAATTCATGCGCTTTTAAAATTGACGCGAGCCAATCATCCGCTGCAACGCAGGTTGAATCCGTGATTGCAATGATCTCGCCTTTTGAGCGGGATATTCCGGCACTTAATAATGTCGGCAGCATCGTTCCTGCAGGATATTCGATAAAATCAACTTCCGCATATCGTGCCGCCCATTCCCTTTGGAAAGTCTGTGAATGAGCGACGGGAGAGATTATCTCGACCTCATCGGTTTTTTGCGGCAGAATGCTTTCCAGACAATTTTTCAAAGAACTCTCGTCTTTAAGCGATGAAACGATCACCGACAGTTTTATAACTTCATCCTCATCTTCTGTCAGTCCAATCGTCACTTTTTACCACCCGAAAGATACCCGCTGAATTCACCCAGCGACCAGCTTAATAGAAATAAAGCCAGGATCGGGGACGATACTAATAACTTGTCGCGATTTCTTTTCTTTCCGAAAACGCGGCGGGTTATCCTAAAAAGATAAATGGCGGGAATGAGCGGTGACAGCAAAATTAAAGCCAATCGTTTGGATGCGGCGATTTGAGATGCCAGAGTCTCTCCGAATTGCCGGCCGTGCCAAAAGCGCTGTTTCATAAATCCGGCAAAAGTAAATGATTTACGATGGTAAACAATAATTTCAGGCAATTTTACAAGAGTCATTTCTTTTGCGCGCATTTCCTTATGCACAAAGGTTTCCCAAAATCCGTCCTTCATGGCTTCTTTTACTGTGTCCAGATCGTCCCGCTTGTAGGATGCATTGTCGGCGGCAAAATCTTCGACCTCGGCCGCGCCAAAAGGCAGCATATACGGGCTGTAACGGCAAAAATAAATAGCCCATGAAACCAGGCCTTCCTGTTCGGCGTTTTCGATCGCGCCGCCGACGCCGGCGTGTGGCTGTTTGTGGGCCCTGAGAATTTCGGAGATCCAGTTATCAGCAGGGACAAAATGCGACGTCGTCAGGGCAACGTAATCGCCGCTGCTCTCATGAATGCCGACGCCCCATAATTCGGGGATCAGGCTTTTCTTGTCCGCCTCGATCAGCACAATTTCCGGAAACTCCAGTTTGACGATTTCAGTCGTTTCGTCGGTTGAATTGTCGATCACAACTATCTCGACCTCGCCATCGACGACTTGCCTTATAAGCGAATGAAGGCAGTCGCGAATGCTTCGGCTGGCGTTTTGCGACGCAATGATTACGGACAATTTCGGCTTTCCTATTATGGAAATGGTGCTCATCATTTACTGACTTCGGTTGGCTCTGCAATTCGCGAGTGAACCGCCACAAGATCACAGACTTCGGCGACGGCAACGGCTTCCGCGCGCGTGATCGGCGATTCTAATCCGAATTTTACGGAGCGGTAAAACTCTTCGATCAACCGGCGTAAACCCGGATACGCCGGTTCGCGGCGCAAACTCCGCATTGTCAGATTAGCCGCCGCCGCTCCGAAACTCCTCGCCGCATAATCAAAAGGATGCAGCAGTTTTGCCATTTTAGACGCTTTGCCGGGTTCGATAAATGAATAGCCGTGAAAGAGGTCTATGTGAATTGTGCCGTGCGTTCCGAACAGGTGAAACATGTTTTCCGTTGGCCGCGAATTCATGCTGATGAATATCGAAAGCGAAACGTCTTGTTCATCTTTGCCGAAAATACGCAGCTCGCCGGGAATCGGCCGAAGAACATTCCACCCTGCGGCGGTAATATCC
>JBOGOW010000200.1:0-7074 GCA_050748285.1 Pyrinomonadaceae bacterium | reverse complement strand
CAAGTATTTAGGAATAATCTACAACACCCTAACCCACAATTGGGTCTTTGAAGATTTTAACAATTTCGTTTTGGCAGAGTGAAACCTTTGCCGATGGAGTAGAAATTCATCATAGGAGAAACATTATGAACAAGAAATTTTACATTTTGATATCAATGCTCGTGTTTGGCTTGACCTTAACAGCGTCGGCTCAGAGCGATTTGCGAATCAAGCAAAAATCGCGGATCAACATGCCTGGCATGTCGGAGATGCTAGGTTCGATGAAGAACCCGCAAACTGGCGAGACGATGGACCCGACCAAGCTGCCGGACACGAATATTTTGATCAAAGGCCCGCGAATGATGACCGAATCGCGACGCGAAACAAATACGCCGATGGGCGTGAAAAAAATGATACTGACGACCATTCGCCAATGCGACCTGAAACGCGAGGTGACATTTACAAACAAGTCAAAGACCTATAATGTCTCGCGGTTAAAGGCCGGAGGCGATCCGTCGCAGCAGACGCCGCAGGTAAAAGATCCGCCGAGCGGCGCGAAACGGGGCGGCACCGTAACCTTTACGGCCACCTATCGAGACACCGGCGAGCGGCAGCAGATGCTCGACCGGACGGCCCGCCACGTCAAAAGCACCATCACAAGCAAGCCGTCGCCGGACGCCTGCGACAAGACCGCCCTTAAGATTGAGATCGACGCCTGGTATATCGATCTGCCGACATTCAGCTGCCCGACATTCAACGTCCCGCAGCGACCCGATATGAACGCAAATGGCAAGATGGGATGCAGCGACGAAGTGTTATTCGAGGTGAACGGCAAGCCGGACAACGGTTTCGCCGTTAAGGAAACACAGACGATAACGGCCGGCGAGATGTCGTTTTCGATCGTCAACGAGGTCACCGAGATCAAGTCGAGCGATCTCGACGTTGCCTTATTTGAAATTCCGCAGGGTTATAAGGAAAGCAAAGAGTCGGTCCTGGAAGCCAAAGAGGACACCTCGACAAATGCTAATGCCGGTGAAACCACGCAAACGAGCGATACGCAAATGCCGCCGCTGGTTGCGACGGACGCTCCGGTTCCGCCAAAAAAAGCGGGCATGATTAGGATCGGCATAGCAAAACCGGTTATGAAACTGCCCGATACGAAAAACGATTATTCGGCGCCGCTCCAGCTTTCGGCCGCCGTCCGTGATTCGCTTGTCGAAGGCTTAAAAGCGGAGACGGTCGAGGCCATAAGATTGTCGTCTGACGCTCCGGTTTCCGAAGCTCGGGAAATGCAGTGCGACTACATTTTCTACGCAAACGTGACCCAAAAACGCGGCGGCGGCGGAATGTTCGGCAAGATGATCCTGATGGGCGCCGTAAGCATGGCCGGCGCAATGGTCCCCGGCGTCGGCGGCATGGTCGCCGGAACCATCGCCAGCCAGGTGATGGGCCAGACAATGGCCAAAGCGGCCAAGGCAAAAGACGAATTCACGTTCGACTACAAGGTCATGGACATGAACAATGCGGTTCTCTCGCAGGCCGTTACAAAAGAAAAAGTAAAACAGGACGGCGAAGACGTTCTGACGCCGCAGCTAAAGCAGGCGTCAACATCAGTCCTGACTGCAATTGCTGCAAAACAGTAAGTGAAATATGAACGAGCTAACAATTTCAAAACGAAACAATTTGAAAAATAAGGAGTAAATTATGAAAACGTCAAAAATCATCTCAGCGTTGTTTTTCCTAACCATTCTGGCCGTCATCAGCGTTTCCGCACAAAGGCCGCGTGATCCGAATCCGGTTCCGCTGCCGAAATGCACAGCCAATGCTGATCAGATCTATTTCGTCGCGTCCGGTCAATCGGTGACTGAGGTTCATCCCGGCAGCAACGGCGGCAATGGTTATCAGCTGAATATTCTCGGCAACGGCGCGAATAAATTCACACTGATAAAAGAGCCGCACATGACTTCGGTCTCGCTCATCGCCGGTTACACGAACGACACTGCAGCCAAGTGGCAGGTGTTTTTCAATCCAAACATGGGTCGCGAGATTACAAAAGTAAGGATGATGTCCAAATGCACCGGCAGAGCGGTTCATGAATATCCATTGACCGTTAACGTCGTGCTTCGCGATCAATAGGGTCAAACTGACGAGAGGCACCATATGAAAAAAGCATTGTTCATCGCCATATTCAGCCTGTGTCTCTCCAGTGTGGGCCATTTTGCGCAAAAGCCATTGCGTCAATGGCCATACGAAGACCTGAGCGCATTTATGGGCGAATACAACAAACGCCGGAACGGCGAACGGCTTATCGTACGCGCCGTTCCGGCAGTCGATAAGATCCGTTACGAAAAATCAAACTCGATGTATTCCTTCGCTCCGAACGATACGATGGATGTCACCACAACGTTTTACACATCGGCAGCACTTGCCAAGGCTCTGAGACTGCATTTGAAAACAAAAACCGATTCGATGTGGGTCACTTGTACGCTTATCCAATTCGATAGTGGATCTGACTATTATCGCTCGCCCTTCGCCACCAGGGTCGAGGGCTTGGACGAGGAAGGCAACACCATCTGGACCGTTACCGGACCGCCGCCCGCGAAATTGAAGTTTAGGCACTAAACATGGACGCCTCATTAACATTTAGGGACGAGATCATCGCGGAGTCATCCTCGGTCAAGATCGAACCAGTGCCGATGGCGCTGTCGTTTCTAGTTGCGTTGACGCCGCTCGTTTTTTCCGTCCAACTATTCGAACCTTACATTGCGGCCAAGGAGATATTTGTTCAGGCAGGCACGGCAACTGTGGGTTTGTTGTGGGTATTCACGAAGCGGGCGAGTTTCTCGATGCCCGCGTTTACACCCATCTGGGTGCCTTTGCTGGTTTTTGCCGCGATCGGCTCGGCATCGATTCTTTGGTCGGTCAATCCCGCCATTTCGTTTGCAGAGGTTCAATGCCTGGCGACCTACGGACTGCTGTTCGTAATTGCACTTGATGTAATGCGGTTGGCCGATGCCCGGACAGCGATATTGACGACGTTGATCCTGGCCGGTGGTATTGAGGCGATCTATGTGCTGGTGCAATACTTTGTTGGTGATCCGCTGTTTGCGGCGAATTCCCTACCAGGCAAATGGCAGACTTTTGGCACGATGGGAAATCCAAACTGGACGGGTGAGTTTCTCGCTGTCGCCGCGCTTGTCGCTCTGGGTCGCCTGATCGAGCTCCGCCGCAACGCTTTGCAAGGGTTATTGGCCGGCCCGTTTGCAAATCAATTTACGCTGTTGGCTCTAATTCTAATGGTACTCGGTTTGGCGGCGACTCTGGCAAGAGGTGCGTGGCTCGCATTCATCATCGGGACGCTCGCATTCTTGATCGCCCGAGGTTACGGAACTGCCGCACGATCTGGCTGGTGTTCCTTTACCTTACCTCGCGCGGTCGCAGGCGCGGCTTTGATCGCTGTGATCGCCGTGCCGCTGTGGTTTAATCAGCAGGCCATCAACCACTTATTTAATCTCAAATCGATAAACGGGCGAGTCCTGATGTCAGTCGTCAGTTGGGAAATGATCCGCGACGCACCGCTGACCGGATACGGCCTTGGTACTTTCGGATTGCGATTCCCCGAATATCAAGCCGAGGTGCTATCACAACCGTGGGCGGAGAGATTCATCCCAAACGCAAGTTTTACGACGTATGCTCATAACGATTATTTGCAAATCTGGACGGAAATCGGCGTGTTTGGCCTGATCGCGTTCGCCGCGCTGATATGGATCGTGCTTAGACGCGGCCGAGCGTTGGCTGGTAATCCAGTCGAGCTTGGATGTTGGGCGGGAGTAATTTCGATCCTGGTAAACGCCGCTGTCGCCTTTCCCATTCATCTACCGACGACGCTGATGCTTCTTGTCGTGCTGATTGCCGCCGTTGAAGCAGCCGCGAGAAAAAAATCGGTGCGGATTGCACTAGTGGCCGTTCCGAGGCGGATTACGATTGCCCTCGTTACGATAGTCCTTTGCGTCTCGGCTTTCTGGATTAGCTACGACCGTGTTGTCGCCGACACCGCCCTATGGCGGGCTGATGCCGCGTTGGTAAAAAACCAATTCGACTATGCCGAACCGGAAATTCGGACGGCGATCGAACACAGTCCCATCGAACAAGTCGGGCGTCTAATGTTCGGCCGCCTCCTAGTCGAGCGCGGCGAATATGCCGAGGCTTTGACCGTCCTTAACCAAGCCCAAAAATTCGGGTTCGATGTCGAAACATATGACCTGAAGGCCACCGTGTACGCGGCGTTAGGTCAGCAGGATAATGCCGTCGAATCGATGAACGAACTAATCCGCCTTCGCCCGGATTTGCTGTGGCCTCGTGACCGCCTCGCAGCCTTAAATCTTCGCGCCGATGGAAACAAGGAGAATATTCGATGAATACAAAAGTTTTGTGTATAACGGTTCTTTTATTAACGATATTCATTTTTTTGGGAAACCAGTCCGCAGCAAGGAATGAGTGCGCGGACCAGCTACCAGATTGCGAGAAATGCCGATGCGCGGTCACGATGAGGGCTAAGGATACCGATAAGAAGAAAGGGGCGTCATGCACCGTGGTGTTCTCGGCCAAATCCCGAGAGACTATGAAAGATGACCTTTTGGCCAACCTAATAACCAGAGAAACCGAAGATAAGATAGCCTTTAACGCGTGTGGATTCACGCTCTTTTGCGATAAGAATGCGAGTGCGGTGCTCAGTTGTCGGGACGAGCTGGAAAAGCCTATCTTCAAACCTGCTTATGCCTGGAAGACGACGAATATATGGGGAAATCAGAAGTGCAAGACGACTTGCGAACATCGTGGCGGGGCCTCGGTTTTCGGAGTAAAGATCCAAGATTCAGAAAGAACTACGAATACGACGTGCGACAAGTGGGAACGGCCACCCCCGCCGCCTAAGCCTGTCAAGAAAACACCCGTTAAAAAACCGCCTGTAAAAAAAACGGGAATGAGCTTTATGAATATGCTTGCCGCGTCTATAGACCGGGCGAGCCGGCCTGAATTCATTAGCACTTCTTTCAGGACGCCGGCTGCCTATGATGACCCCGGCGCATCGCCGGAGCGCGAGTCGAAGCCGGTCCAGGTGAACCCTCAGGATTCAAATATCACGATTTCCGAATCAGCTCTTTGGAAAGTGATCGAAGGCGAGGGCGGGATGGAACACAACACCCTGATGGTTGTCGACGGCGAAGCAAAAGCGCATAACTTTTGCACGGGCGACACGGTTAGGCTGACCGCGCCGAATATGATGACCATGCCGACTTGTCCACAGTATGCAGGCGGACATTGGAACGGAGCCTTTGCTAGGCCAAGACCCAAAAATGATCCGGTAACTACGCCCAGAGTAATCGTGCCGATGACGCTCGATCTCAAGAACGCTAAGGGTACGCTCAGCGGCGAGATAAAAACGGGCGACGGTGTTTTCACAGTTTCGGGTACGCAAAGCGGCCCGAATATCGGCATCGAAGCCGTCCAAGCCGGAACAAGGGCTAAGCTCAACTTGCAAGGAACTGTAACCAAGGACTCGATCATCTTCGGCGGCAGCGAAGAGTCGGCCGAGGGCGTCAGCATCTATAGACTACTCGGGTATCTCAGACAGCTTTATATCGCCGACAGCGCGTTGCCTTCAGCTGTTCTTAACGAGCCCTACAACTTTCCCTTAACAGCTTTTGCTCCCGGCGGCGAAGCCCTCACGTTTCGTCTCGCGGTCAGAAAAGCGAATAACTCGGCCCCGCCCGGCAACCCACAATCGGCAGTAGGAACGAAGGAGATCAACTGGTTCACGAATGCCGAAAATCTTCGCGGGCGCAACGGAGAAAGGTTTACGTTCCTTTGCCCCGCAAACGGGACACTCAGTGGTGCTCTTTATGGAACCGACGCGCATTCCGACGCGTCTTCGATCTGCAAAGCCGCGGTGCACGCCGGTCGTATTAAACTGCAGACAGGCGGCGCGGTTATGATCGAGATCAGGCCCAATGCGGCCGCCTATCCCGCGACAACTCGAAACGGCGTCTTAAGCAGCACGTACAGCTACGGTACCGGAAAAGGAAGCTTTGTTTTCGTAAATAGCGATACGCCAAAGACAGCCTTCGAGGCACTAAAAGCCGTCGAACGCGCGCCTCTTCCGCGGGGGATTTCGTTTGACACGATGACCGGAACCTTTAGCGGCACGCCGACGGAACTTGGGAGATTTGATCTGACGGTAACCGCCGAAGACGGGGCGGGCAATACTTACGAACAGCCGCTGACGTTCACTGTCAAGAAAATGACCCTGGCCAATGGCTTGCTCCACGATGCGTTCGTTGGTCAACCCTACTCGGCTTCCTTAAATGTGATCGGCGGACAGGCTCCGTACCGGTTTTCGACGGGCTTGCCACGCGGCTTGCAAATCGACCCGGCGACGGGTGAAATCAGCGGCACTCCGACCTCGTCGATCTTGTTCGCCGGATACGATGTCACGATACGCGACGCTCAAAACAATGCCGAAACCGTAAAGATCGTCTTAAGCGTACGCGGCACGACGATTCTGGGTTCGCACTATCTGCCGTATGCAAGCGTCGGAGCACCCTATCGAGCGCAGTTTCAGGCCATAGGCAGCGCATCGCCGGTTATCTGGAAAGCTTATCCGACGGACATCAGCCTGATCGGCCTGTTACTAAACCCGCAAACCGGCGAAATATCGGGCACCCCGAACAAAGCCGGGAGCTATATTATTCAAATGAACGCCGAGGCCGGAGGCAGCGTCGGTCGGAGCTTCACTTTGACGGTCGAGTGAGGCCCGTCGCGAGTGGACGGGACGCCTCCCGGTCAAGGGCGAGTACAGCATTCAGGTTTATGACGCATCGGAAAACGGACTTAATCGGTTTGCCTACACGATAGAAATTTCACTTCGCTAATTCAGTTTTAGGAGAAAACATTATGAAACGCTCGGCTACAATTTTTACTTTTTTTTTTGGTTTGATTCTCTTTCTTTCCGCTTCGGAGAAAGCCTTCGCTCAAACTGAAAGGCTCGGCGCGATAAAATACACTCCGCCGAGCGGCTGGGCAAAGGCCGCGAAAGAC
>JBOGOW010000199.1:0-7126 GCA_050748285.1 Pyrinomonadaceae bacterium | reverse complement strand
GCGTCGTACCCTCCTTTGGTGCCGACGCTTTTTCTTGCCCGAACGCCCGCGTTCATTTTATTGAATTTTTTCTCACCGCAATACGCCGATCTCACACCGAGAATCTACGAAATTTCCGATAAACGCAAAGAAATTCCAAGCCTGACGACAAACCGTTACGCATTCCTGCAAAGCTCAAATCTCAAACCGTTCGGAATCAATGAGCATTCTCATAAATCGAAAACAACGGCACGCTTTTTGCCCGATAATATATTGGCAAAGCGACGCTTAGTCCAATCTGTTCAATAATTTGGACGCTTTGACGGGCGGCGTGCTTTGAAAAAATAAGCCACTGTCCGCTCACAGCAGGCGGCCACAAAAATGGAGAATTTTATGAGAGTATTTAAGTTAACAATATTTGCCGCAGTCATCGCGGCCTTTACCGCAGTTACAGCGATCGCTCAAGTTACCGGCGGTGCCGTTACTGGGAGTATAATCGACAGCAACGGCGCCGTCATTCCAAACGCGACCGTTAAATTGAGTGATAAACTTCGCGGCCAGGAATATACCGCACAAACGACTGGTGCCGGTTCCTACCTTTTTGCGAATGTCGCGACGGGAACGTACACGCTAAACGTTACCGCAAACGGATTCACATCGACAACCCGAGAGCTAAAGGTTTCTCTTAACCAGACAACTTCGGCTGAGGTCGTCTTGGCGGTATCCGGCAGCTCAGCAACTGTTGACGTCATCGCTGGATCCGAAGCTCTGGTTCAAACTGAAACATCCCAGATCGGGAGGACATTTGAAACACGGGCGATTCTTGAACTGCCGATAAATGGCGACCCGAATAATCTGGCCGTGCTTGCACCGAATGTCGTTCCGGCGGTCGGCGGAACCTCCGGTTCAGGCGGTGTTAGCGGCGGTGTCCGAGCACGTGCGAACTCTTTCAATATTGACGGAGTCGATAACAACGATCCATCCGTGACCGGACCTTCAACAGGACCGATCCAGGATGCGGTGCAAGAATTTACACTGCTTCAAAACAACTTCAACGCCGAATTCGGTGCCGGCGCAGGCGGACAGTTCAACACGATCACGAAATCTGGAACAAACGACTATCATGGAAGCGTTTTCACATATATTGGCAGTCAAAGACTGAATTCTTCCGGGACCGACGAAACGTCACAAGGATTTAAGAATTTTTTCAAAGAGGCGCGTTATGGCGGCACCGTAGGCGGACCGATTCCTTACCCCAACTTTGGTGAAGGCGGACCAAGGTTTCGATCAGGCAAGAATAAGTTATTCTTCTTTGGTGCCTATGAGAAGTATTTTCAAACCGGGCAAGCCTCGTCTGGTTCTTTCATCGCACCGACGCTGGCGGGTCTTAATCAGTTAGCGGCGCTTCCCGGCGTGAGCGCTCACGTCATAAACATTCTTAGAAACACGCTCACACTAGCTCCGAATGCCGACTTTCTCAGCGGAGACCCAAATGATCCTAATACAGTAGTTTCTAATGTTGATACGCTCGGCGTGAATGGCGTTCCATTCGGGAACGTTATTCTTCCAATTCCGGCTTCGCAAGAACAAAAATCGTATCAACTCAACATCGATCATCTTCCGAATGAGAACAATCAATTCCGGTACAGGTATAGCCGTACGCGTTACGCCGCCGAGCAACCCGGACTTGGAGGCCTGTCGTTCAACAATCTGTTAACCTACGACACCGATCTGTTTTCAGTCAATTACATTAAAACATTCAGCTCGACAGTGGTTAACGACTTACGCCTGTCGTATTTGAAGACAACTACCGACTTTCCTTTGAAAGATCAGTCGCTGTCTAACTTTCCGAACCTTGAAGTTCTTTCACTCGCGCTGGAGATAGGGCCGCAAAGTAATCTTCCGCAAAGCGGCTTTGATAACAATTACCAGATCTACGATTCGATAACCTGGGTTACGGGGCCACACACATTCAAATTTGGCGCCGACTACCGACGTTACCACGGCGGCACGGATTTCCTGCCGCGAGCCCGAGGGGAATACGATTACACCACATTTGACCTTCTGCTTCGCGATCTTATTCCCGATAGCGTGAACAAGCGTGGAATCGGGTCGGGAAGTGCTAATTTTGACAACCACAGATTCTTTACATTCGCTCAAGACGATTGGAAGATCCGTCCAAATTTCACGATCAATCTTGGAATACGATATGAATATCAAGGTCTTTATCGCGATGCCGCAGATCAAATTTCGGCAGCACCAGCGAATGTGCCGGGAATAATCGAATTCAATATTCCAAAAGAGGACAAGAATAACATTGCACCGAGACTCGGAATTGCTTGGTCGCCGACATGGGATAACACCGTTGGACGTTTCCTTTTCGGAGGGGCGGGCCAGTCGTCGATCCGGGCAAATTTTTCGCGTGCTTACTTCCCTAACTTTTCGAATTTCGTGATCAACAGCTTGCCGCCAACTAAACAGGGCGAACTCGATAGCGACGGATCTGCGACCGCATTCCTGCAGAATGGCGGCGCCGGAAGTACTCCATTTGTGCCAAATCTTGATCCTGCAAACCTGAGAAATGTGGCCGGCTCATTCATTCTTCCGCAGATAGTGCCATATGCAGATTCGATAGCAGTTTCATACCAGCGTCAAATCGGAACGGCAAACGGATTGGAGGTTCGTTATTTGAGGACAAGAGCGAGGTCGCTTCCGGTGCAAGTCCAATTAAACTCTAGAACGGTTGTCGATGCGGCGTTGGTTCTGCCTACGTTTCTGAACACGCCAAGCGCAGCAACGGTTGCGGCACTTCCAACGATCGCCTCAGTGGTTGCAGCAAATCCATTGCTTAGCCCTGTGACCTTTCTGGCTCCGAGACAACTTGGATCTTTTGGATTCAACGGTGTCTTGACTGCATTTCCCGACCTCGGAAAATCCGATTACAGCGCCGTTTCAGCTAGTCTGACCAGACGGTTCACAAAAAATGTCGGCTTCACTGCCGCTTATACTTTCAGCAGAACAAAGGACAATTCGACCAACGAATTGTTTACAAGTGCACTTAATCCGCGGCGAGCTCAGGACGCCGGGGAGTTCTTTGGCGGAGGTTTGAATATTGACCAAGATTACGGGGTCTCGGTTCTCGACGTGCCGCACCGGTTTGTCACTTCGTTTAACTTGGACATCCCGTTCTTTAATAACAGTGACAATCCGTTCTTAAAGACTGTACTGGGCGGCTTTTCGATTAATGGTATCTTCCAGGTTCAATCCGGTCAGCCGATCACTGTGCAAGCAGGTAGAGACGCGAATCGCAACGGAGATGGAGCCGGAGATCGCGCCTTGTTTAATCCGGATGGCGACCCGCTTCAGACTAGCGCAATTATGGGCGTTACACTTGTTGGCGGAGTAGTAACTCTTGTGCCGGTTGGAGCCGCTCCGGATCCGAATGTGCGGGCTTATGTCGCAACGAATCCGAATGCCGGATATATCTCCACCGGCTTTTTTGCCGCCGAACTTGCGGGAAACGGTGCTGGCACCGCTCCTCGAAACTCCTTCAGAACAAACGGTTACAACAGCACCGATCTGGTGGTGGTCAAAAACACCCGTTTCGGACGAGACGGACGGTTCAATTTTCAGGTCGGAGCAGAGATCTTCGATCTCTTTAACCAGCGTCCACAGACCGTCGGCGGTGTGAACGGGTTGGCTTCAGATACCTCGGCCGGTGCATTTGCCATCGCTGGAAATGCGAACTTTAACAATTATAGCCTTGGAACTTATCCTGGTCGTTCCGTCCGGATGCGTGCGAAGTTTATTTTTTAGTTGAAACGAAACTTCAAACATGGGCGTGCCGTTAAAGAAATTTGGCGGCACGCGATCTTCGTTTTTACTGCAAGATAAACAATGGTGAGAGTTGAAACTATGAATAAATTCACGATTTTTTTATCGACAGCAATGGTGGTTGGCTGCGTTCAAGTCTTTGCGTTCGCTCAAGCGCCGGTTTTGCTTGAGGGAGTCAAGATCAAGGTTCCCGATATGGCGGAGGCAAAGCGATTTTATATCGATACGCTTAAATTCGGGATCGCAAAAGAGAGTGCCGACAAGAAAACCATGTGGCTGAATACGTCTGCGTACAAAGTGGTTTTGGAACAATCGAAAGACGCAAAGCGGATAACGACGGCTGGATACGGCGACGTGAGCATGTCGATGCAGGTAAATGATATCGACGTAACATTCAGGCGGCTCAAAGCGGCCGGCGTTCGATTCATAAAGGATGAAAAGCGAAAAGAAGGCATTGGCTGGTCGCTGCAGGTGCTCGATCCGTTCGGAAATAAGATCTCGATGATGCAGATCACGGTCGGCAAGCCGGAAATCGTCAGTGAGCCTTCGGTTTACAATTGCGGAATTTATGTAACCGATATTGAAAGAGCGCTGTCTATATATAAAGACAAACTTGGTTTCGTTGTCCGCAGCCGCGCCTATATGCCCGAAGATATGCCGCTCGGAACTTCGGACGGCAAATTTGCATTTATGCTGCATCTTCGGCGAAACGATTTTCCACATGTGGAAAATCCGAACATGTTGTTGATGTTCGGCGTTGAGAGCATGAAAGCGATAGACAAAATCAATTCAAACGGCGCATTTATTACGAAAAAAAATCGAACCATGCTGATGCGCGACAGCGTTGGTATTTTATCGGAGATCTTGATTTCTAATCGGCCGGACGATTCGAAATAATCCGGCGATGCTATCGATTTTGTCCCATTTTGATCGTCGTCGGTGTTTTATTTGTTGAAACGAAAATCGTTTTGACCGATTGCAACAATATGCCGGATAAATGCATCAAATTGGATTACTTTGACACGGGTAAGAACGAACATTTTTGAATTATCAGTGCGGGAAGCCATCGCCTATGAGTTTGACGACTTCCGCCTTGATGTAAAGCGGCAGGAACTGCAAAAAAACGGCCAGCCTGTTCCTTTAACTCACAAGGCCTACCAGGTCTTGCTCATCCTCGTTCAAAATTCGGAACAAACGGTCGAAAAAGAGTACATTTACGAACAGCTTTGGGGCGAGAGCTTCGTCGAAGACGCGAATCTGACGCAGCATATCTACGTCGTCCGAAAGGCGCTTGGAAACACAGAATCGGGCGAATCGTATATCGAAACCGTCTCCCGCACGGGTTATCGTTTTACCGCGAAAGTCATGCCGGTTTTGCCGGTAAATATCATCGAACCTAACTTTAGGCCGCGAAACGGCGCCGAACCGGCGTTGAAACGCGACCCGATCCAGTTCAATGCTCCGCAGCTTCGACTTGCAGACGCCCCGCCACCCGATCAGGCGAATGATATTCCGGAAAACAATTCAGAAGTTCCTGAAAACAGTGCAGCTCATATTTCCGTATCGGGTCTTAGAAATCGCTTGATTATCGTAGGCGCCTCGCTGGCTCTCATCGCGATCGTTTTCGGGTTGATTTATTATTTCCGGACAAAGCCCCCCGTTGCCGGTACTGTCCGCTCGATCGCGATTTTGCCGTTCAACCCGATCGGTGCCGAAACTGCGAACGACAAGCTCGGGCTTGGCATGGCGGATTCGATCATTACGCGTTTGAGCAAACTGCAGCAGATACCAGTTCGCCCAACGAGTTCGGTAATGCATTACATCGATGCACCGCCGTCGAATTCGGTCGTCGCCGGAAAAGAGATGGGCGTCGATACGGTTCTTGAAGGAACCGTGCAGCACGAAGGCGACCGCATACGGGTTTCCGTGAAACTTATCGACGTTGCGAATGGTCAATCGCTCTGGGCCGAGAATTTTGACGAAAATTATACGAGTATTTTTTCCGTCCAGGATTCGATCTCGCAAAAGGTCGTCAGCGCTCTTGCCATCAATCTGACAAAGCAGCAAGAGGAACTGATCGCCCAAGATTCGACAACGAGCGTCGATGCACTCCGAGCTTTTCAGATGGGCGTTTATTTATTCAGCACGCGTTCCAAGGAAAATATGCTGAAGGCGGTCGAATATTTTGAGCAGGCGACCAGGTTCGATCCGAATTATGCAAAGGCATATGCGATAGAGGCCGACACATATAACATGCTTCGGTATTATCAGTTTGCCGATCCAAAAGAAACGCGCGAAAAGGCAAGCGTGCTTGTGGACAAGGCGTTGGCGATCAATCCGAATCTCCCTGAAGCGTATATCGCGCTCGGAAATTTGCAGCTTGGTGAAAAAGACGGAGCAATAAAGGCAAAGGCCTCGCTTCAAAGGGCCATCGAACTTTCGCCATTTAATTCGACCGCACATCTTCGGTATGCCTGGCTTTTGGTTAGTTCGGACATAGATGCCGCCTCGGAACATATGCGTCTTGCACAGGAATACGACCCGCTTTCCGCAATCGCAAACGGTGCGTATTGCAATATGCTTACTTTTCAAAGGCGATACGACGAGGCGATAAAATTCGGTGAACGCGCGGCCGAATTAGGGCACGAGTCGCCTTCGAACCGAATTTTGCTTGCGGACGCTTATTCGCTGGCCGGTCGTCATTCGGATGCGATAGCCCAGATTCAAAAACGAATCGAGGAAACGACCGGCGCCGAGAAATTGACCGCAACCGGCTCGCTTGGTTTCTATTTGATCAGGGCCGGACGTATCAAGGAAGCCGAGGAAATCTATGCTCGACTCAAGGCTGCGAAGCCTAGTTATATCGAAGCGATCAATGATCTTACTTTATTAGCATATTCCTTGGGTCGAAAAGATGAAGGGTTTGCATATTTTCAAGAGGCTTACATAGAACGCCGGCTGCCGCTGTTGATGTTCCACTTCAATCCGATCTGGGACAATGTTCGCGCAGATAGCCGCACGTCTGAGTTTCTTGAGCGATCCATTCAAAACGCCGCCCGCTGACCTTAATTCATAAGCCAACATGCTTGATAGACTTTCATCTAAGAGCTTTATCGGCGCTTTAGAATGCCTTACCACAATTCGCTGAAGCTTTTGCTTAAGCGACAAAAAGCGGCAGGGTGGCCGCCGCAGAATAATTCCTGTTTTTGTTATATGTCTTTTTTATTTTTCCCGCAACTGTTTCACAATTAAGGAATGCGGCGGCGAAAGACGGCGATATTTTTTCTGGTGTTCGGGATATGCCTTTCGGGGC
>JBOGOW010000198.1:0-7135 GCA_050748285.1 Pyrinomonadaceae bacterium | reverse complement strand
GATCGGTCTGATAGCCGGCGGCTCGAATTTTACCTTCGACCTCAGCCATTAGATCGTCGTCGGCAAACACCTTCTTGATCTTGACGTTGTGTTTTGCGAGCACTCCGTCGCTGCCCGCAAATGCTTCGAGGAGGACGTTTAGAAGCTTTTCGTCGTTGCCGATGCGGCGCGAAAAACGTGAAGAATAATTGATGAATTCGGTCGTCTGTTCGAGCATTTTCGAAAGTTCGCGGCCCTCGATCGTTCGACCCTGCGCCTTCACCACGACATCGGTCGTGCCCATCCGCATCAGGTATCGGAAAAATGCCTTTTCGTCTTTTATATACTCTTCCTTTTTGCCGCGTTTCACTTTGTAGAGCGGCGGCTGCGCGATGTAAATAAAACCGTTTTCGACCAAGTCGGGCATCTGCCTGTAGAAGAATGTGAGGAGCAAGGTGCGGATATGGCTGCCGTCAACGTCGGCGTCGGTCATCAGGCATATCTTGTGATAACGCAATTTGCTTACATCAAAATCTTCTTTGCCGATGCCGGTGCCGAGCGCGGTTATCAGCGCCTTGATCTCACCATGGCCGAGCATCTTGTCAAAACGCGCTTTTTCTACGTTCAGAATTTTTCCTTTCAACGGCAAAACGGCCTGATTTTTTCGGTCGCGGCCCTGCTTTGCCGAACCGCCTGCGGAATCGCCCTCGACGATATAGATCTCGGATAACGCGGGATCTTTCTCCTGGCAATCCGCAAGTTTTCCGGGCAAACCGGAACCCGACATCGCGCTTTTGCGGACGATCTCGCGCGCCTTCCGCGCCGCCTCGCGTGCACGTGCGGCATCGACCGCCTTGCCGACGATCTTTTTTGCAACCGCCGGATGCTGTTCAAAAAATTCCGCGAGTTTTTCATTCAGGAACGACTCGACCGGCCCTTTGACGGGCGAATTCAGTTTGCCCTTTGTCTGCCCTTCAAATTGCGGCTGCGGTATTTTCACGCTGACGACGGCAACCAAACCTTCGCGAACATCGTCGCCCGAAAGCGTTACCTTCGCATTCTTCGTCAAGCCGGAACTCTCGGCGTAGTTATTGATCGTTCGGGTTATCGCACCTCGAAAACCGGAAAGATGCGTGCCGCCATCGACCGTGTTTATATTGTTCGCAAAAGTAAATATTTTCTCGTCGTAGCTGTCGTTATACTGCATCGAAACTTCGATCGACAGCTCGTCGCCGATCAACTCAAAGTAGAGCGGCTCTTCGTGGAGCGGACTTTTGTTTTTATTCAGATGCTTTACAAATTCCGCAATCCCGCCTTTATAAAAAAATTCGTGCGATTTCTCCGGCACTTCGCGTTCATCTTTTATAAAAATACGAATGCCTTTATTAAGGAACGCCTTTTCACGCAGCCTTTCCGAAAGACGGTCGAAACTATAGATCGTGCTTTCGAAAATATCACCGTCCGGCTTGAACGTAACCTTTGTTCCGCGCTTCGACGTCGTTCCCGTCTCAACTAGCGCCGCAACCGGAATGCCGGTTTGAAATTCCATTTCGTGCGTTTTCCCGTCCCGCCAAATTTCGAGCTTGAGCCATTCCGACAGAAAATTTACGCAGCTCACGCCGACGCCGTGAAGTCCGCCCGAAACCTTATACGAGTTCGAATCGAATTTGCCGCCGGCGTGCAGCACGGTCATCACAACCTCAGCCGCCGAACGCTTTTCCTGCTTATGGATGTCGGTCGGTATGCCGCGGCCGTTATCAACAACCGTAATCGAGTTGTCCATGTGGATCGCAACCTCGATCGTGTCGCAATAACCCGCCAACGCCTCATCGACCGAATTATCAACGACCTCGAAGACCAAATGATGAAGTCCGAGATCGCCTGTCGAGCCGATGTACATTGCCGGCCGCTTGCGCACCGCGTCGCGCCCCTCTAAAACCTGGATCGATTCTGCCCCGTATTCTGCTTTTGCCAAACTCTGTAACCTCTATTTATTCAAACTCTCAACTCGCGTTTTCAATTTTCCATTCCAATCTTTTGCAAAGCTGTCTAAATCGAAGAACGCGTAGATCAATATTTTTGTCAACATTCCGTCGGTGGAATAGCTATCGGTAGTTCGCAATTTGACGCCAGATTCAATTGGCGTCAGCTCGCCTTTCCAATGACCGGTAAAATCGTTCCCCATCGTGTAATGAAATTCCATTTTGTCGGGCCGTTCATCCGCGGCGACCATGAACTTCAGCGGCTCAGGTGAATCTTTCGGATATTCAGTCCAATGAATTTCATCCACAACCTCGACCTTTTTAAGTTGATCTTGCCATTCAGTAAACCGATCTCGGTCGTTTATAACTTCCCAAACCCTGTCTTCGGACGCGTTTATCTCGACCTCGTTTGTGAAACTCTGCGATTCAGAAATCATCGCGCCGGCGATAAATAATCCCGCGACGGAGACCAATGCTAAAACGCCGATTCCGGCTGCGAAATATGTCAGGATCTTCATAGTCGAATCCAGATTTTTTGAGCGATTCAAGAACCTTCTTGTACTCTTTAATTTTAACATTTTTGAGGTCGCTTGTATAACGCCAAAATCGATTAAAAATGCCGATTTTATTGAGGTTTTGGAGTCCCTTCACTGATCGTGAAAACGGCTGCTGTGCCGCCGAATTTTTGAACCACGCTTTCTTTTGAGGTTGAAACGATAATTTGCGTTTTTTCTTGAAGGAATTCGAGCAGTTGACCGATGCGCGAATAGTCAAGCTCAGCGTCGATATCGTCGATCAGAAAGAGCGGATACTCGTTTCGCGTGGCATGAAAAACGGCGATGTTAGCCAGAAGCAGTAACAGAAAAGCACTTCGCTGCTGCCCGGAAGATCCGTATTTTCTGATATCGCGTCCGTCGGATCTTATTTCCAGATCGTCGCGGTGCGTTCCGATCAATGAATAACCGGAAACCATCTCAGCCTGAACCCGCGTCCGCAAACGATCCTTTATGAGCAACTCATAATCAGCTAGATCGCCTTTGCCTTCGAGCGACGACGCGTAGCGAATACTTACTTCTTCTGCCCCAAATAAGCGCCGCTCAAGCATTTCGTTCAAGCGTTCGACAACGCGAACTCGCGAACGATGCACCTTGGTCGAAAGCGCCGCCAATTGGTCGTTCCAAGGTTCGAGCATTTCTGTCGTCTTCTCGATCGAATATTCATCTTTTCTAGCAGTTTGCAGAAGCGCATTTTTTTGCTTGATTACCCTCGAATATTCGTTTAAAGTTTGCGAGTACGGTGGATGCAGCGCGAGAATCGCTTCGTCCAAAAAACGTCGTCGCAGTTCCGGCCCACCCCGAACAACCCCAAGCTCGTCGGATGTAAATACGACCGCATGCAATTGTCCCAAATAGAGCTGTACCGTTTCGCGTTTGCCGTTTACTAAAAACTGCTTTGAATTGCCCTGAATGACCGTTCGCAGAACGCGTGTAATTTCATCGGACTGTCGTACAACGCCATCGATGGCAGCCAGATCGTGATTGAATTTGACTGTTTCTAATAATCTGGGTGTTCGAAACGATCTGGTCGTGGCCAATATGCAGATCGCCTCAAGCCAATTGGTTTTCCCCTGGCCGTTATCGCCGATAAGCATGTTCAGCCCACTTGAAAACACCATTTTCCCGGCTATATTGCGAAAATTTGACGCGTCGAGCGATTCGAGCAGCATAATGAAAGTCTAACACGACCCAACCGACACAAATATCTGAAAACAAACGAATTCCACCGCAGAAATTTCTGGAGTTTCCGCGAATTCGCAATTTATATTAGTTAGAGAATGTTTAACATTCAACAACCTTGATTAAAACATAATGACCGGAGTCTTAAAAACCCTGATTATTGCAATGCTCTTAACGACCGCCGCGGCGGCCCAGCAGCAATTGCGTCCCGGCACGGCAGCTCCCGATTTCACAGCCGAGTCGCTTGACGGAAAATATTACAGCTTAAGTCAGCTTCAGGGAAAGGTTGTTGTTTTGACTTTTTGGTCAACAAGATGCGAGATCTGCATCGCCGAGATTCCCAAACTCAATCGCGTTGCCGAAAGATATAGCGATCAAGATGTTGTGTTTCTCGGGCTGACGATGGAAAACGGCACGCGGATCGAACCGTTTCTTAGAAAGCATCCGTTTCACTTTTCTATCGTGCCAAACAGCTTTGGCGTGGTGTTGAAATACGCCGATATGGACAAAAGCGGCGGGATCGACATGGGGTTTCCGACACATTTCGTGATCAATAAGCACGGAGCCATCGTTCATCGAACGGCAGGCTGGGACAAGGCCGAAAACATCGACGCGCAAATATCAAAAGTTTTAGCCTCGGATTAGAGGCACGCAGATTCTCTCTTCACTCCTTTCCCGGCTGTACGGTTACGGCCGGGCTTTTTTTGTCAGGGATAGTATTTTGCTGTATATTTAAAATTCAACGAAAAGCGGACAGGAATGTCCGCGTTCCATTGCGGAGAGATAGCATAATTGGTAATGCAGTAGTCTTGAAAACTACCGCCCGTAAGGGCTTGCAGGTTCGAGTCCTGTTCTCTCCGCCATCATTTTTTTATTCCACAATTATTAACGAATTAATTCCGGATTACGCATTTGGATTTGAAGAGTTTTTGCCGCGGATCAACGCAGATTTGCTTCCGTCTTATCCGCGTCATTTGCGTAAATCTGCGGCTAAATTTTCTAATGCGGGATCTCGGTTAAATTCTCAGCCCGCTTTGGCTTGCTACAAAAATCATTTTTGTTATAGCCTTTACATACTGAATGAACATTCATTCAGCTAGATTTCAATGTCAAAGGCTGTTAAATCAGGTTCGGCTCTGAACGCGGTTGTTGCAGACAAACGTGAAGCGATCTTGCGGGCGGCGGTGCGCGTGTTTGCGTTGAAGGGTTTTTTTAGTTCGAAAGTGGCCGATGTTGCAAAGGAAGCGGGCATTGCGGACGGCACTGTTTATCTCTACTTCAAAAGCAAGGACGAAATACTTCATTCGATATTCGATCAGGCGATGGCTCGGTTTATCGATGAAGGCCGCCGTGAGCTTTCAACCATCTCATCGCCGGTCGATAAACTCAGGAAGATTGCCGAACTGCATCTACGGAGACTCGGAGCCGACCGCAATCTGGCGATCGTATTTCAGGTCGAGCTTCGCGGTTCGACCAAGTTTATGCAGGAATTTTCGGACGCTGGGTTTCACGATTATCTTGAAATAATTCGAAAGACGATCGATGAAGGCCAGAAATCGGGCGATTTCCGCAGCGATATCAAGCCGATCATTTGCGCGAAAATCCTTTACGGTTCTTTGGACGAGATGGTAACGAATTGGATTCTTTCGAAAAAATCATATCCCCTCGAACCGATGGCGGGTGAAGTTTTGAAAGTGTTTCTCGCCGGTGTTTTGAAGAAATGAAAAATGGCATCGACAACTCAACATCACCCCGACGCAATATCGGTCGCGGCGAGATACTTTACACGGACGAACCTTTCACGATTGCCGATCTTTTCATTCAAGCGGCAAAGAAATTTCCCGATACGAAACTATTAAATTTCAAACGAGAAGACCGTTGGCAAAGCTACACGTCCCGCGAAGTTTTGGAAAAGATCGAGAATTGCGCTTTTGGCCTTTATTCGCTTGGACTGCGGCGAGGCGATCGTGCGGCTATACTTGCGCCAAACTCGCCCGAATGGACATTCGCAGATGCCGGCTGTCAGTTTGCAGGAATAATAGATGTTCCAATTTACACAACGCTCGCGCCTGCCTCGGTCGAATATATTTTGCGCGATTCGGGTTCGCGCGTTTTGTTTCTCGAAAGCCGCGCGATGTTCGAAGAGCTAAAATCGGCAATCTCGAATATCGAATCGCTGGAAAAAATAAGTATTTTTGGCGGCGACGCAGGTTCGGATCAGATCGCGTTCGCAGATCTGCTTTTGAAAGGCAGCGAATTAAAAGGCGATACAAAGCTTTTGGAAGCATTGCGTTCCGCGATAGTGCCTGAAAATATTGCGACACTAATTTATACAAGCGGCACGACCGGCGAACCGAAAGGCGTAATGCTGAACCACAACTGCATAATTTCGAATGTGATCGACGCGAGCGAAAATTTCGAATTCGCGGTCGATGATGTGCCGCTTTCCGTGCTTCCGCTCTCGCATATTTTCGAACGCTCGGCGATGTATCTATACATTTATCATGGAATGTCGGTCCACTACGCTGAGTCGATCGAAAAGGTCGCAGATAACCTTCGCGAAGTTCGCCCGACGATCTTTGTCGGCGTGCCGCGTATTTTTGAAAAGGTCTATTCAAAAGCGAAATTGGCAGCCGCACACGGCGGCCGGATCAAGGAATGGATCTTCGATTGGGCGATCAGTGTGGCCGAGCGATTCGCATTGAAAACCGAACAAAGCGAACCGATCCCGTTTTTTCTTTCGATAAAGCATCGCCTCGCGGATAAACTTGTTTTTTCCAAACTCCGAGATTTTTTTGGCGGAAGGCTTCGTGCGTGCATTACCGGCGGGGCCGCGTTATCGAAAGATATTTATTTGATATTTAACGGCGCGGGAATTTCGATAGCGCAGGGTTATGGATTGACGGAAACATCGCCGGTCTTAACCTCTAATAATCCTAAAACTTTTCGTCTCGGTTCGGTCGGCAAACCGATCCATAATGTTCAGGTGCGCATTGCAGAAGATGGTGAGATCGAGGTAACGGGGCCGGGCGTTATGCTTGGCTATTACAACAAACCAAAAAAAACGCGCGAAGCGTTTACTGAAGACGGCTGGTTTCGTACCGGCGACATCGGGCGAATTGACGACGATGGCTTCCTGTATATAACCGACCGAAAAAAAGAACTTTTCAAAACGTCCGGCGGAAAATATATCGCACCGGCGCCGATCGAACAGATGATACGAACCTCGAGATTTGTAAACCAGGTCGTTTTGGTTGGGAACGAACGAAATTTTGCATCTGCCCTGATCGTGCCGAATTTTGAGATGCTCGAATCTTACGTAAAGCACAAAGGTCTAAAACAGATGACGCACGCCGAACTTTGCAAAGACCCAAAGATTCACGATCTTATCGAGCGTCAGGTCGCTGCGGTCACGAAAGAGCTTGCACGATACGAAAC
>JBOGOW010000197.1:0-7144 GCA_050748285.1 Pyrinomonadaceae bacterium | reverse complement strand
CCAAAGTTCCTGTGCCAACACGTGTCGGTCATCTGCTTGCTTTTTCACCCCTTTCGCTAATTGATTGAGAACCGGCGTCGGAACACCAAAAGCCTTTTGGTTCGAGATTCCAAACCGTCTCATCCCAACTACGTTTTCCTCGTTTCCAAGTGTCTTAAGTTTCTCGATTATTTTTGCGGGTGTCATTTAGTCAGCTTGCTTTTGATAATTTGATTTGTTTGTTTGGAGCGAAAAGCATGCAGCCGTTTTCGAAGTTCAGGACGTGAATTCGCAAGGATCGAAACAGCAAGCAATGCCGCATTTTTCGCACCGGCCTGACCTATCGCGAGTGTGCCGACCGGAATACCGGCGGGCATTTGGGCAATAGATAAAAGCGAATCCAGTCCTTTCAATGATTTGCTTTCGACCGGAACGCCAAGTACCGGCAGCACGGTCTGGGAAGCACACATTCCCGGCAGATGCGCGGCTCCGCCCGCTCCTGCGATAATCACTTCGATCCCACGGCCTTCAGCAGACTTTGCAAATTCAAAAAGCAGATCGGGCGTGCGATGCGCCGATACGATTTTCGTCTCGTTAGGGACGCCGAATTCGTCAAGAGTCTCCGCCGCGATCTTCATCGTCGGCCAATCGCTCTTGCTCCCCATGATTATTGAAACTATCGGCTTCTTCCCCATCTTAGTTCTTCGCAAGTTCGGCCCGTACGACCGCCTCGAATTTGTCCCACGCCTTGACGGTGCTTCGCCAATAGACGATTTTGCCGGTTCGGTCGATGACTATGTTTTTCGGATAAACGCCAAAGACAAAAGAATCCATCGCGTCTTTTGCATCGGCTGCTTGCAGATAATCGAACTTCTCTTTCGCGAGATATTTTTTGACGCTTGCTGCGTTGTCAGGCGTCATCGCGATGAATACAACATCATCACGGCCCGCGAATCTCGCTTTGAATGCATTGAGTTTTGGCTCCATATCCAGGCAAGCCGGGCAGCCGATGAACCAAAAAGTAAGAACAACGACCTTGCCTTTCAGATCCTTCGAGTTCAGCGTTTTGCCGTCTAAAGTCTTTACCGAAAACTCGGGCGCGACCGAGCCTTCCTGAGGGATCTTCTGAAGCCGAAACTCAACCGTTCCGTCTTCAAGCGCCTTCATCAATGTCCGATCAGGGTAATGAAAATTAGCCATCCGAATATCGACAAACTCATTATTCGAAACCAAATTCCCATCCGAATCGCGAAATATCGTCTTCCCGGTCGGCGCGGTTTGCGGCAGAACAAATCCGTTCAGCGTTAGAAGAACGCAAACCAAAAAAATCGCTTTTGTCGAGTATGGAGGCACTGAAATAAATTTCTAGGTCTGATTTTCCCGCAGCCACAATTCAAAATCACGCAAAATCGTGGACTGTTTTTCTTTGCGGCCACGGTTAAGAAAGCTCGCCAAAACCTTTGCTTCGAGCATGGGAAAGGCTATGCTGGTTTCGACGCGATGATAATTGCCTCCGTCGAGTGTGTAAAATTCAAATTGATCGCGATGATACCGCCAGACCTCGGGGAAGCCGAGCGACGCATAGATCGAGAGCTTATCCAGCGAAACGTTGTGGTGATCTATTTCAACCGCGATGTCCGGCATCGGATCGACGCTGAAATCAATATCTGAACGTCCAGCAATTGTGTCCACATTCTGCACGTAATAACACGCATCCGGTTCGTGGCCTTTCATAACCTCTGAAAGCTTGATAGTTGCGGAGCCGCACGATTCAACTTCTATCCTAAGAGTAGTGCTTAGAACGTGGATCAGCCTTTCAAGCAGGCGAACGTATTTTTCGTGAGTGATGGATACTGTCATAATTTGCAGTGTTTCTCCGTCATAGGCGATATGCAGGCCGGCGGGATTGACAAATGAATTGAGAAGATTTTCGTAATCATCCCAACTCTGGCCGTGAAGAATTAGCTCACTGTCAGCCGGCAATCCCTCAATCAATCTCAATATTTCGTCTGATTGAGGCAAGTATTGCGGCGGCGCTTCTCGGTCAATTGTGATGTCCTGTAGATTTTGCATGGCTTTTATCCTGTTGAAATAGATTAACCGGAATTGCTGTAAGAATAAACCCGGATTACGCGCTAGAAGAAGATGCTTACTTTTTGATGGCTTAGCTCTTTCCAAATAGCGAATAGTGTATAGCGAAAATCGAATAGTGGAAATCGATTATTCGCTGTTCGTTATTCGCTATTTCGGACCGGATTTCCCTAATGCGTAATCCGGGAAAAAGAAGGTGAGGCTTGACATTGAATTACTCGGACTCAATCTTCGCGCATTTCGTTAAGTTGGTTGGCAATGGCCTTGTCTAAAGTTTTTGCATCCTTGCCTAGATAGCTGCGGTAAAAAACAATCTTGCCTTCGCCGTCTATTATTACCGTCGTTGGAAATCCGTTTATATTCGCCTGAAACTTTCGGGTCATATCGTGTTTGTCGTTAACGATCTGAAAATCGAATCTGTTTTTGGTGAGAAACTCTTTCAGTCTCTCGGTCGAATCGATTGAAACTGCGAGGAAAGTTAAGTCGCTTTTGTTCTTATACTTTTCGGCAATTTTATTAAGATGCGGCATTTCTTCCATGCACGGAACGCAGCCGATAAACCAGAAATTCAAAACGGTCAATTTGCCTTTCTGATTGGCTAAAGTGAATGCCTGACTTTCAAGTGTTACCGCTAAGAAATCGGGCGCGGGCTGATCGAGCAACGGATACTTTTTTAGCCGAAGTCCAACTACCTCATTTTTTTCGACGATTTCATCGATCTTGAATTTATCGCTCGCGAGTTTTGCTCGATATTCGTCGGGGCTGATGATCCGATCGGATTCATCCTTTAAGACAACTTCTGTCAGCGGCACATGCCGAACAATTTTGCCTTGTGCGTTCGTCGAACTCTTTACGCCAACTTCGCCGCCGAATATTCCGTCGGCAAATTCGCTTTGGCTGACTTCTTTGCCGTCGATATCCAGAAAGACTGGTTTTTTATAAGTTTCCTTTATCGCAGCTGCCGGCTTTTTTACGCTTGGTTTCGCTTTTTTCTGCGCAAAGGTCGTCGAAACTAACGACAAGACAGCTATGACCAAAATTGTAAATATCTTTATCGGCATGTTCTTTATTTGAAACGCCTACTCAATCGATTTTGTTGCAAGTTTCATTATTTTGGATTTACGAATCTGTCGGCGGATAGAGACGGTCAAATTCGGGGTCGTCGTGAAGCAGTGCAAGGTCGGGATCCTGACGGGTCCATGTGGCATTGCGATAGCCGGATTCCCACGCTTTTTTCAATGCCGCCATTGCATCCTTTGCGTTGTCCATCGCGCAAAAAGCGCACGCAATGTTGTAAAGGATCATCGCATCATCCGGCCGAAGTGCCATCGCCATATCAGCCTCGCGCTTGGCTTCGTCGAACCTGCCCTGCAATGCGTAACCGCCCGCAAGCAGTACGCGGACGCGGGCGTCTTCAGGCGTCTTTTTCAACGCCGCCTCATAAACCGCAAGCTCACGATGAACATAGTTATTCAACGCTTCTTTTTTTCCGAGCGCTCCGAGTGCATTGTGAATAGGCATCGCCGTATTGTAGTTTTCGCCCGCGTGGGCCAGTGCCGTGTCCATCATGTCCACGACCTCCTGATAGCGTCCCGCTTCGAACAGTGCACGTCCCAAAAGGTAATATCCGCCATCAATGTCCGGGTGTTTTTCAAGTACCGCCCTCATGATCTCGATAGCATTTTCGTATCGACTTTCCGCATAATCAACCCACGCCTCGGCCAGCTTGATTTCAGGCGCGTCGGTGCCGGTTCCCTTTACGCTCGCCACCTTGGTTGAAGCGATCGCGCGATCCAGCCAACCCTGATTGCGTTCAAAATGCCAATAATATTCAGCACATACGTTTGCAAGACCGGCATGGGCAAGAGCGAAATCAGGATCAAGAGCAACCGCATTCTCATACATCTGAAGCGCAAACTGCATGTCCTGCCGACCCACGCGGCGTGCATAATTTCGCCCGCGCAAATAAAGGTCGTAAGCCTGAAGATTCTCAGTCGGCTTTGCGGCGAGAGCCTGCTGTTCCTGCGGTGAGAGCGTGATACGAAGAGCGGCTGCGATCTTCGACGCGATCTCGTCCTGCACGGCAAAAACGTCTTCCATTTCACGATCATACCGCTCGGACCAAAGCGGGAAATCCGTGCTCGCGTCGAGCAGTTGGGCGTTTATGCGCAAACGGTTGCCGGCCCGGCGCAGACTGCCGCTGAGGACATATGACACGCCCATTTCGCGCCCAACCTGGATCGCCGTAACCGGTTTGTCGCGATAGCCAAGGACCGACGCGCGTGAAAACGTTTTCAAACGCTTTATTTTCGATAGCTCAGTCGTGATGTCTTCGGTGATCCCGTCGCGGAGGTATTCATCTTCTTTCATTCCGCTTAAATTCTCGAAATAAAGAACAGCGATGGAATGTTCGTGAACCGGCGGCGAAGATTGTGTGGTGTGAATCGCGCTGGTTTCGCCGGAATGCCGACCGGAATCGAGATCGCGTTTCAGCCTTTTCATTGCGGTTTTCAATTCCGTCGCGCTCTGAAATCGAAGATCGCGATCCTTTTCCAGCGCTTGTCCGATTATCCGGCCAAGTTCCTGCGGCAGTGCCGGGTTGACCTCATTCGCAGGCGTTGAATCGCGATTGAGAATGGAATCGAAAACGACCGCCGAGGTATCGCCCTGAAAAGGCAGGATGCCGGTCGCCATCTGATAAAGAACCGTGCCAAAAGAAAAAAGATCGGTGCGTGTGTCGGTGATCTCGCCGCGCGCCTGCTCTGGCGACATATAAGCAACCGTGCCCATCGTCGCTCCCGCCGAGGTTAGGCCATCGGCGATCGCCGTCGGCACATTCGATGCAGCGTTGGGCTTCTGCATGTCTATCTTGGCAAGGCCGAAATCGAGGATCTTTGCCTGTCCACGCGAGGTAACAAAGATGTTCGCCGGCTTTAGATCGCGATGTATGATGCCTTTGGAATGAGCAGATTCGAGTGCATCCGATATTTGAACTCCAAAAGTAAGGAGCGAATCGATGTCGAGCGGACCGCTTCTGATGCGGTCTGCCAGCGGTTGTCCGTCGAGCAGTTCCATCACTATGAAATGATCCGATTCGAACTGCTCGATGCCGTGAATGGTGCAGATATTCGGATGATTTAGAGCCGATGCGGCGCGCGCCTCGCGTTGAAAACGCTGGAGCAGATTGTCGTCATTCGCCATCGAAGGCGTCAGGAACTTTAACGCCACTTGCCGTCCGAGGTTTGTGTCCTCGGCCTGATAAACGACACCCATCCCGCCTTCGCCCAATTGCGAAGAGATGTGATAGTGCGAAATGGTTTTACCGAGCATTTTTTATGTCTCCAAGGTCATGAGTTATTTAGCCATTGCCGGCGGATACATCCGATCGAATTCCGGGTCGCCGTGAAGAATTGCCAGATCGGGGTCCTGGCGGGCCCAAGCCGGATTCCTGTTGCCGGCATCCCAGGCTTTTTTCAGCGCCGCCATTGCGCCCTTCGTATCTTTCATCTCACAAAGCGTACAGGCAATATTGTAGAGTATCATCGCGTCATCAGGGCGAAGCGCCATAGCCAGATCAGTTTCACGCTTCGCATCGTCGGTGCGTCCGAGCGCCGCATAATTCGCGGCAAGCAAAACGCGAACACGGGCGTCCTCCGGCGTCTTTTTTAGTTGAGCTTCGTAAATAGCGTTCTCGCGAAAAGTATAGTTGGTGAGCGCATCTTTTTTTCCGAGAGCACCCAAGGCATTGTGGATCGGGATCGTCGTGTTGTAATTCTCGCCGGCGTGTGCAAGGGCGTCTTCCATCATATCCACGACCTCTTGATAGCGTCCCGATTCGAAAAGCGCGCGGCCGTAAAGATGATAGCCGCCATCGATATCGGGATCGCGTTCGAGCGCCGACTTGATCTTTTCTACGGCCGCTTCATATCGCCCCTCGGCAAAATCCAGCCAGGCTTCGGCACAGCGGATCTCCGGCGTGTCCTGGCCGGTTGCGATCGCTTTGCTCGCCGCGGCATGTACGCGGTCTATCCATTCCTGCTTACGCTCGAAATAGTAATAATACTGAGCGGAAACGTTACCGATAGCGGCATGGGCGACGGCAAAGGTCGGGTCGAGCGAAACCGCGTTCTCATACATCTGCAGCGCGAACTGCATATCCTGTCGTCCGACGCGACGGGCGAAGTTGCGGCCGCGTAAGTAGAGATCATACGCATGAAGATTCTCGGTCGGTTTTTTCGCCAGCTCCTCCTGTTCCTGAGGCGTAAGCGTGATACGAAGAGCGGCGGCGATCTTTGACGCGATCTCGTCCTGCACTTCGAAAACGTCTGCCATCTCGCGGTCGTAACGCTCGGACCAAGTAGGAAAATCCGTCGCCGCATCGACCAACTGCGCGTTGATGCGCAGCCGATTTCCCGCCCGACGCAGGCTGCCTGTGAGGACGTAAGATGCACCAAGTTCCTTCCCAACCTGTCCCGCGGTTACCGGTTTGTCGCGATACCCCAGTACAACGGCACGTGAAAATGTCCTTAGTCGTTTGATCTTTGAAAGTTCGGTTGTGATGTCTTCTGTAATGCCGTCGCGGAGATATTCGTCCTCTTTCATCCCGCTCAAATTTTCGAAATAGAGAACGGCTATCGAATGTTCGTGAACCGGTGCCGCGCCGGAAATATTTCTTATCGCGCTTGTCTCTGTGGTATGCCGGCCCGAATCGAGATCGCGTTTCAATCGCTTCAGAGCGGTCTTGAAATCGGTCGCGTTCTGATATCTTAGGTCGCGGTCTTTCTCGAGGGCCTGGCTGATGATTCGGTGAAGTTCGGGCGGCAGCGATCCATTGACCTGATCGACCGGCGTCGGGTCGCGGTTAAGTATTGCGTCGAACATCACCGCTGACGTATCTCCTTGAAAAGGCAGCTTGCCGGTCGCCATTTGATAAAGTACCGTGCCGAATGAAAAAAGATCGGTGCGTGTGTCGGTGATCTCGCCGCGCGCCTGTTCGGGCGACATATACGCAACGGTTCCCATCGTCGCACCGGCGGATGTCAGATCGTCCTTAACGGCGGTCGGCATCATAGAA
>JBOGOW010000196.1:0-7161 GCA_050748285.1 Pyrinomonadaceae bacterium | reverse complement strand
GGCGTAACACTCAAGTTGCGGATACCGCCCTTGCTTACGCGCGGGCTTCTGCAACAAATGCCTCCGCAAAGCGGCTCCAGATATATCTGACCAACGCGCTCGAGGAGCACCACCCCGATACCGGCACGCTCTTTGCCAGTTGGCTCTCGACCGAGGCAAACGAAGCCAACCACATAAAACGCGACACGCCCGTAATGGTCGTCATCGGCAACCCGCGTGAGGTGTCTTATGTTTCGAGCCGCAATTGTTTATAATGGCAACATCATGGCAGCACTATTCGATCAATTGAATGGAAAAGTATCTTTTGAAATAAAGAACTCCGAATGTTTGCAAACTCTCAAAAGAACGGAGTCTGGAAAATTTGACCTAATTCTAACCTCGCCGCCGTACAACGTCGGTAAAGAATATGAGACGAAAACGAGTATTGAAAGATACCTTGAAAGCCAAGAATCGATTATTGACGAACTTGTAAGAACGCTCTCTAAAAAGGGGAATCTTTGCTGGCAGGTTGGGAACTATGTGGATAAAGGGGAGATATATCCTCTCGACATTTATTATTATCAAATCTTCAAAAAGCATGGCCTCAAGCTCCGAAACCGTATCATATGGCACTTTGGTCACGGCCTTCATGCGTCAAACCGTTTTAGCGGCAGATACGAGACATTACTTTGGTTCAGTAAAACGGACAGTTATATCTTTAACTTAGACGACGTCCGTGTTCCAGCTAAATACCCGGGAAAGCTGCACTTTAAAGGTCCAAAACGAGGACAACCATCCGGTAACCCGCTTGGCAAGAATCCGAGTGACATTTGGGAGGTAATGGAGCAAGACTGGGAAACTGGTATGTGGAATATTCCTAATGTGAAGAACAATCACCCAGAAAAAACACCGCATCCTTGTCAGTTTCCGATTGAACTTGTTGAACGTTGCGTATTGGCGCTTTCAAACGAGGGGAGTTGGGTTTTGGATCCGTTTGCTGGTGTTTGCTCGACGGTTATTGGATCGATAATACATAACAGAAATGCCATTGGTATCGAGCGGGATGCGGAATACTGTTCATTAGCGAACGAACGTATTGAAAAATTGCGTGGAGGTAGTCTGAAGATGCGACCAATGACAAAAGCCATTCATGCTCCTTCGGCGAACGACAAGATCGCGCGAGTACCTAGAGAATGGATTGAGAATCGCGCTCTTTTTGATTTTGAACTACAAAAATCCCTTTACGAAACCAATGAAGATAGCCCAAAAATACTCGCATCTGAACGGTGAAGAATATCTGATCGTTCACCATAAAAACCTTTATAGGGAAATCGAACGAGTCATATTCACCGTTGATGCCGAACTTCACAAAACTAAGATCAGCAAAGAAAAAACGATGGTTGGCAAGACATTATATTCACCGACCGATATTAATGCCGCCTTCAAGGAAGAGTTTCGTATTCTTGATTGGGAGGAGAGCCGCTACAATTATTACATTACTCTTGATCGCGATTTGATGGAACAGAGTGTTCCGATGTCAGCAAAAGAGCAACGTGAATTCTTGATTGCGAGTGGCGAAAAGGATCCGATTTACAGTTACAACCAAACGGACTTTGTAAAAAACATGATCGCGGTCGAGGTTCAATTTGGAAAGTATTCATTTGTTGCGTATGACCTGTTTGTAAAACACATGCTTTTCTATTCTGGCGGTAAGATAAATCTCGGTGTGGAGATACTTCCAACCAAGAAAATGCAATCACAGATGAGTAGTGGCGTCGCCTATTATGAAGGCGAGGTGTACAACGTTATGCGTCAGGGACGAAATAGCCCTCCCGTACCCTTGTTAATTATTGGCATTGAGCCATAATGACGAATTTAGCATAATTCTCCGCTTTATCTTCGAATCTCAATATGGAGATCGTCGAGAAGATGGCTGAGGCGTTGGGGATAGAGTTTGTCGCGGAGCGGGAAGAAACGTCCCTGAAAGGGACAAAGATAATAGCCCGGGGTAAGGCCGAAGGCCGCGACCCCGGGAACACGACAAAAAACGATTCCGACCCTGAAGGGGTCGAACAAACCGCCCCGCATGTGGCTCCCCTTCAGGGAGCAAACACCGATGTGCAACCTGTCCCGGGGTTGCACCCCGGGCTATTATCTTCGTCACCTTCGGCGACAGGAACGTTTGCTCCGATAGACATTCTCGATTACATCTACGCGGTTCTGCATTCGCCGTCTTACCGCGAGAAATACAAGGAATTTCTAAAGATCGACTTTCCGCGCGTTCCGTATCCGACGGACAAAGATACGTTCTGGCAGCTCGTGAACTTAGGCGGCGAACTGCGGCAGATACATCTGCTCGAATCGGCGAAGGTGAATGAATTTATCACCGGTTATCCCGTCACCGGCGATAATGTCGTCGAGAAGCCGGTTTTCAAGTCAGAACCGGGAGCGGTAGCGACTGGATCGACTTCATCCGGCGTCGAAAAGAACCCAGTCGCTGCCCCGACGAGTCGGGGTTCCGACAAGAATCCGGTCGGTGGAGATAATGTTGTCGGGACGCCGAAATTTGTGACTGGAACGCAGGCATCCCTGCCTGCAACGCCGCTTGCGGCGTCGCCCACGCCATACTCGGCTAACGTCTCCGGGAGCGATGCTCCCGATGCAGGCAGGATGCCTGCGATCCAGTCAAGCGTCTTTATCAACGCCACGCAGTATTTCGAAGGCGTCCCCGAAACGGCCTGGAACTTTTATATCGGCGGCTATCAGCCCGCGCAAAAATGGCTCAAAGACCGCAAGGGCCGTGCATTAAATTTCGACGACATCCGGCATTATCAGAAAATAATAGTCGCCCTGACTGAAACCGACCGTTTGATGAAAGAGATAGACAAGATCAATTTCATCGACTGAGCGGCGGCATAGCCACAGGAAATTTCCAAACGACGCCGACGAAAATCGTCGAACCTCCTGCTTTTTCACTAATCCGAAATCAGGGCTAATTCGCCTGAAAGTTCAGATTCGTAATTTGAGCGTTGACCGTCACCATTTGCGGAGAGAAGGTAAATCTCTTCGCGCTGGCGTTGGCCGTGAAAGTACCGCCGACCTGAATGCCGTCGAACCGGAAATAGCCGAACGTGCTTGTAAAAACCTGTCTCGGTATGCCTAGCGAATCGGTGATCGTAACGATTGCCTTTGCAATGCCGCGTCCGCCGGTCGTCGTTACCCTTCCGCCAACGCTTACGGCTGAAGCGACGGGCTCTATGGCCGGATTTTGCCACATGCCGCGCCCGTGCGTAGCGATTCTTATCTGACGCGGCGCCGCATTAGTGACAGCCATATCAAACACGGCGACGCGCGGCAGCCCCGTCCCAAACGGAACCCAGTTTTGACCGCCGTCAGCGGATGTAAAAACGCCGATATCCGTTCCGACATAAAGACGAAGGGAATCCAGCGGATCGACGATAAATCCATTCGCCGGCACTTGCGGCAAAACGTTTGCACCGCTGCCCGCAGCGGCCGTCCAAGTTGGAGCCGCGGCATTCAAATTGGTCGTTCGCCAGACATTGACTACGCCGAAAGCCGCAATCGTAACATAAGCCGCGTTAGGATTATTCGGATCGATAACCGCCCGCGCGATATAAGCATTGGGCACTGTATTTCCGGCGTCCAAATCTGTCATTACCGCCGAACCGGCAGTCGTCCCAAAGATTCCGCCGTTGCTTTGTCCGACAATTCTGACGTTATCGTCCTGCGGCGAAATGCCAATGGAGCTGATCGGGCTAACCAAATTCTGACTTACCGGCGTATGAGTCAGGCCATTATCGGCTGAGCGATACAAAATGTTGGCACCATAATAAACCGTGTTCGGATTGCCCGGCCCCAGCTCGAGCGGCGCATAGAAAAGAACCGCTCCGCCGCACGGAATGCCGTTTCCTGCATTTGTGCTGCACCCGCGAAATGCCCAACTGCCCTCGGTTGCCGACGCTGTCGCAGCAACGGTTCCGTAGCCTTGAAGCGTGGCGTTGTTAAAATAGGTGTGATACATCCGCACAGTAGTTGTATCGGTCGCGTTTTGATCGATCACTGCATTGCCGCCGTCGCCAAAATCGGCGCGCGTCCAGGTTGCGTTTGGCCTGTAGAAGTTTGTGCCGTTATCCTGCGTTCCGCCGATCGTAAAATTCGGATCGGTCGGATGAACCGCGATGCTTTGGAATTGTGTCGCGCGAAAGGTCGTGTTATTAAGCGTCGCCCATGTCGCGCCGCTGTCAACCGATTTGTAGATACCGCCATCCGACCCGAAATAAACCGTTGACGGAAGCGACGGAGCAACCGCTATCGCATGCGAATCGGTATGCAGACCGCTTTGGCTGTTTGTAAAACTTGTACCGCCATTCGTCGAAAACGCAAATGTCGTGTTCGTACCGGTTCCGCCTAAATAGATGCGGTCGGGATTGCTCGGGTCAACGTCGAAAGCTATGTTATAAAAACACTGTCCGCCGCAAAAATTATTATCTATTTGCTGCGTCCATGTCGCGCCGCTGTCAACCGAGCGCTGAACCGTGCCGCCATTAAATCCAGAAGCCGCATAAACCGTTACCACACCCGCCGCACTTCGGTGAAGAGCAAGTTCCGTCCGCGATGCGGAGGTGCCGACGCCCGCGACAAAGGTGCGGACAAATGTCGGATTGGCCGCCAGCGCGTCGGTCGAGCGATAAACACCGCCTTCGCCAAGATTAAATGAATCTGCTTCGGTGCACAGCACAAGATTAGGATTGCCCGGATCGATCGCGATATCCAGAATGTTGCGGTTCTGTGCCGCCAGCCCGGTAATCGTCAATTGGGTAAACGTCGGGTTGCCGCTCAATGCGTCCGTCGAGCGGAAAAGTCCGCGATTGGCAAGCACCGGGTTGCCGGCACCGCTGATGCCGCCGCCGCCGTTTGTCGATGAGGCGAATATTATATTCGGATCGGTTGGATGGACAACGATCTTGCCGACGGAGCGTCCGATAAACAAATTACCGCCGATAGGTCCCGTTAGTACCGGCATCGCCGTGCTTGCATTGTCGATTCGGTAAATGCCGACGCCAAAGAAGCTGTCTCCTGAGAAGGCGGCTTCGCCCGTTCCCACAAAAATGGTGTCGGTTTGAGTTGGAGCGATCGCTATCGTATTCACAGCTAAGCTAAGCGCGTTGTCGAGCATCGGAGTCCACGTCACGCCGCCGTCGGTCGTGCGGTAAAGCCCGCCCTGAGCCGTGCCGACATAAACAATGTCCGGGTTGGTCGGATGAACCGTGATCGCAACCGTGCGTCCGCTGACGGCCAACTGCGCTCCAGTTACGACCTGACCGTTTGGGATAGGATTTGGGCCGATCTCGGTCCATGCAGTGGTTAACGCTCCAAGATCGTTCGTTTTGCTTTGCCGCACCCCTTTCTTTTCAAAAACCGTTCCGTCAACGAGTGATTTTTCCTGACTTTCCATTTGGAGAATGGCGTCGATTCTGTATCGGGGATCAAAGGGTTTGTCCTTTTCAACCCCGCGCAGTTCAGCGATATATTCAGATCGGCGGAGCATGAATTCCTCCCTGCTCATACCAGGATCGAACGGTCCGGCATCTGGATCACCGTAAAAATATTCGACGATTTCCGCCGCTGATTCGCGAACCGTCCCCCAACCCGCAAAAAGTGCCAGACCTAGCAAAACAAACACACCGAGAACTATAAGTTTTTTCATGTTTCCTCCAATAAACCCTATTCAAAACCAAACCACGCCAAAAAAATTCATCGCCGCAAGGCAGAATAGAAACCAAGCGATTTTTGACAATAAAATCTGCTTCAAAATTCTTTTGCTCACTATTGAGCTAACTTGTTCGAACGACTTGGGTGAAGCTAAAAATGTAAGAGAATAATAATTCGAAACAGCAAAAATTGCAATCACAAATTTCAAGCGCGGACTGAAAATTGGAGAAAATCAGATCCGAAATAACGAATAACGAACAGTGAAAAATGAATAACGTGGTGCGGTTATTCGTTATTCGCCATTCACTATTCCGAATTTGCCGGTGTTTATATTTCTAAGACGATCTGACCGTTGGCTTTATTTTCGATTATGGCGCGGTGGGCGAGCGGGGCGTCGGCGAGCGGGAAGGTGCGCGAGACGGGCGGTTTTAGAAAGCCTTGTTCAAGGCCGTCGAAGATGGCGGTGTGGATTTCGTCGAGTTTTTCTTTTGGCGCGTTGAAAAGCGACATTCCGTAAATGGTCGCGTCTTTTGTCATCGCCTGCCGAGGCGTGAATTGGATCGAGCCTCGATTGCCGACGATGACGATGCGGCCGAACATTGCAAGTGCTTCGAAGTCGCGTTCGAGGTTTTCGTTTGCAAGCATCTCGATGATGATATCGACGCCTTTGCCGCCGGTGAATTCGTGAATTTCCATCAGGTGGTCGATGTCCGAATGATCGAAAACGGCGTCGGCACCCTGCTCTTTTACAAGCTGTTTCCCTTCATCCGAGCTCGCAGTGCCGATGATAGGAGCGCGGACACTCTTGTCCGTGATTGGCGAACCATTCTCGCGGGCGGACATGAGTGTCCGCGCTCCGATAGCCCACTGAACAGCTGCGACCCCGACGCCGCCCGACGCGCCGTGTATCAAAACAGTCTCGCCCGATCTTGCATCGGCCTTTTGAAATAAAGCGCGATAGCTGGTCGCATACGGCGTCCAAATTCCGGCTCCGGCATCGAAACTCACATTTTCCGGCAGATTGCCCAAATGTGTTTCATCGCACAGCGAATATTCAGCATAAGTTCCGGAGATCGAACCGGCGGTATAAACTCGGTCGCCTTTTTTGAAATTCGTAACGCCATCGCCTGACGCTTCGACAACGCCCGCAGCGTCCTTTCCCGGCGTGTATGGCAATTGCGGCGCATGTGCGTGGATGCCCGTGCGAAGATACGTATCGACCGGATTAACTCCAGCGGCTTCGATCTTTACAAGCACCTGAGTGCCCGCAGGCTGAGGCGTTTCGACCTCTTCGAGTTTCATCACCTCAGGCTCGCCAAATTCGTGTACGACGATTGCTTTCATAAAAATGGAGCGAGGACACTCTTGTCCTCATGAGCCCGCAAGGGCGAAAATACTTCCGCCGTGTGACGGAGCGAGGACACTCCTGTCCTCATGAGCCCGCAAGGG
>JBOGOW010000195.1:0-7163 GCA_050748285.1 Pyrinomonadaceae bacterium | reverse complement strand
AAACTCTCGAGCCAAAACACTGCGGCAGAGCTGAGAAAGTTTCTGTCAGGCAAACTTCCCGATTACATGGTGCCCGCGGCGTTCGTTATGCTGGACGAACTGCCTCTGACCCCAAACGGCAAAATCGATCGCAAAGCTCTGCCGGCACCTGACACCTCGACCTTTACCCAAGACCGCGTTTACGATCCGCCGACAAACGAACTTGAACTAACTTTGTCGGAAATATGGTCTAAGGTTCTGCGGCTGGACATGGTCGGGATCAATGATGACATTTTTGAGCTTGGTGCGGATTCCCTGCTGATTTTCCAGATTGTTACGAGAGCGATGCAGTCAGGCCTTGTCATCAAGCCTCGTGACATATTCGAGAACAGGACAATTTCTCGGATCGCAAGTTCAATTCCTTTAGACATTAAAGCCGGCAACGGATCGACGACCACGATCAAACGTTTACCGCGTCGGGCCATCGCCTTCGACGCTCTATATTCAAAAGAGCGAGGCGCAAATAACAACTAGCCATGCCGGAACCTATGAGAAGTATGCAAAACCAAAACACTGCTGCCGACGCGGGGATTGCTAATCCTGTCATCGCGGACGAGAACCAGGCCTTTGTTTTCCCTATGTCGCCGGCGCAGACGCGATTCTGGTTTCTTGACCAATTGCGGCCAGGAACATCCGCACTAAATCTTCCAATAGCATTAGAGGCTGACGGTGAAATCGATGAATTCGTACTTGAGCAATCGCTACGGCAGATTCTAATGCGTCATGAAGTCTTGAGATCGGCATTTGGCATGTTTGAGAATCAACCCGTTCAAATCGTTGCGTCGATGGTCGATTTCGAGCTTCAAGTAATTGACCTTTCGATGCTGGATGATGATGAGTGTCAACGGCAGCTGGATTCACTAATGGGAACAGAGGTTAGGTACGGATTCGATCTAAAGAAGGGTGGACTATTCCGCGGAACACTCTTTCGAATCTCGGATACCAAATCCCTGCTCTTGCTTAATATGCATCATAGTGTCGCTGACGGATGGTCCTATGGTGTGATATTGCGTGAACTCGAAGCGTGGTATGCAGCAATTTCAAATGGGACTGAGCCGCAACTACCCGAATTACCGATCCAGTATGGTGATTATGCCGGCTGGCAATTGGAGAGCCTCGCATCGCCGGAATTTCAGTCGAAACTCAGCTTCTGGCGAAAGACACTTTCGGGCGCACCACGTTTCCTTGATTTGCCGATTGCAAAAGCAAGACCGAAAAAACCGTCTCTTGAAGCGATGATCCGTTCACAACTGTTAGATGCGCCACTAACGAAAGCGACAAAGGAGCTTAGTGTTCGGCATGGAACAACGCCATTTATGACGCTGATGGCAGCGTTTAAGATCCTATTATTCCGTCTCGCTGGTCAGAACGATATCGTCGTCGGTTCTCCCGTTGCTAACAGAACTCTTCCTGAAATTGAGCATCTTATCGGTTGTTTTGTTAACACCGTAATATTTCGGACCCAATTGACTGGTGAGCTTACATTTGGAGAGGTACTAGCCAAAGTACGAGACTACTCTGTCGAAATATATGCGTATCAGGATGTGCCGATCGATGCAATAGTCGAAGATCTGCAACCGGAAAGAACACTCGATCGAAATCCTTTGTTTCAGATCTTATTTGTTCAACAAAAGGCCTTCATTCAACCATTTCGGGTCCCAGGCGTTTCGTTTACGCCGGTCCAGGTTGATAGAAAGGGAACGCAGACAGACATGACCTTCTTTCTCATCGAACGGGAAGAAGGTCTCCGCTTAAGCTGCGAGTATAGGAAAGACCTGTTTGACCAACCGTCTATTGATCGACTGCTTGGCCAGTATAACGCTTTGCTAAAAAACATCGTAACCGACGTTAATACCCCGATAGAAATGCTGTCGATTCTTGCACCCGAAGAGAGACAAGTCAGTACCGAGATTCAAAGTTCGATTGCACCAACTCAGCAGACGGAGTGCCTTCATCAATTATTCGAAGCTCAGGTACAACGGCACCCCGATGCAGTTGCCCTTGTATTCGAAGGTCAAAGCCTCACCTACCGCGAATTGAATCGACGAGCAAACGTGCTAGCCAAGATGCTGCGCGATAAAGGAGTTTCTTCGGAATCCCTGGTTGGAATCTGTCTCGAGCGATCGATGGAAATGATTATCAGTATCTTGGGAGTGCTTAAGGCCGGAGCTGCATATGTTCCTCTCGACCCAGCATATCCGGATGAGAGGCTGCAATTCATTCTGAACGACTCGCAAACACGGATCGTAATCGCAGAGAAAGGTCTTGAGGATCGTATAAGGCCGCTATCGAAACAATTGCGTGTGATAAATCCGGAAACTGCGACCGGCTATGTAAATTCCGACGAAAATATTGATTCCGTCAATAGTCCGGACGACCTCGCTTATGTTATCTACACATCCGGGTCAACCGGCACACCGAAAGGCGTAACCGTATCCCATCGTAATGTTGCGCGTCTTATGAGCTCGACGCAGCAATGGTTCGATTTTGGAGCCTCCGATGTCTGGACACTTTTTCATTCTTTTGCTTTTGATTTTTCTGTTTGGGAACTATGGGGAGCGCTTGCTTATGGCGGTCGCCTGGTAGTGGTTCCTTACGAGATCAGCAGAGATCCAAAAGAATTTTACGATGTCTTGTGCGAACAGGGCGTGACTGTCCTGAATCAAACGCCCTCTGCATTTCGAGCACTGATTCGAGCCGAAGAATCAGTGTCGCTTCGAAAGGATCTTGCCCTTAGGTTTGTGATATTTGGCGGCGAAGCTCTCGATTTCAAGAGTCTCCAGCCATGGGTCGATCGCCATGGAACGACATCACCCAAGTTAATCAATATGTACGGAATAACCGAAACAACGGTTCACGTAACGTATCGGGAGATATCGGAAGCGGACATCAAAACCGGAGCCGGGAGCATCATCGGACGTGCCATACCGGACTTGAAGCTTTACATACTGGATGAACAAATGCAGCCAGTGCCGGAAGGAACCACAGGTGAGATGTATGTTGCCGGACCTGGGCTGGCGCGGGGGTATTTAAACCGGCCTGAGTTAACAGCCGAGCGATTTATTGCAGATCCGTTCGATGAAGAAAATGATTCCCGGCTTTACCGTACAGGTGATTTGGCCCGGTATCTGACAAATGGAGAGGTCGAGTATTTGGGGCGGATCGACAATCAGGTAAAGATTCGCGGCTTCAGGATAGAGCTTGGAGAGATCGAAGCGGCTATAAGCCAATTCGAGGATGTGTCTGAAGCAGTGGTAACTGCTCGCCAGGAGTCTGATGACGACAAAAAGCTGGTTGCTTATCTATTGAGCAAGTCAGCATCTAAGATCGAGCAAGCGGAGCTGCGGACATTTCTGAAAAAGAAACTGCCGAACTATATGGTGCCGTCAGCCTTCGTACAACTCGAAAAGTTGCCATTGACCGCGAACGGCAAGATTGACTTTGATGCGCTTCCGCCACCCGAAATGCATATTTCGCAGGAAAGAGAAGGATTTGAGCCTCCGAAGACGGACACTGAAAAGTCCTTGGCAAAAATTTGGAGTAATGTACTGGGCGTAGAGAATGTTGGTTTGCACGACAACTTCTTCGATCTCGGGGGTCATTCTTTACTTGCCATTCACCTGTTTGCTGCGGTTGAAGAAACATTTCACAAGTCCATTCCGTTGGCGACTCTTTTTGAGGCTGGAACGGTTTATGAACTCGCGGAAATGCTCAACGTGAGTGATTGGCAAGAACCTGACTCATCGATCGTGCCCATTCAACCCAATGGATCCAAGTCTCCGTTATTCTGTATGCATGCCGGTGGCGGGAATGTGCTTTTTTATCGCGATCTCGCAAAACATCTGGGCAGCGAGCAGCCGTTATATGGAGTTCAGGCCCGACGTATCGGCGGACGGCAGGTCACCCATGATACGGTCGAGGAAATGGCCGAGTTCTATATTTCTGAAATCAAAAAGGTTCAGCCTGAAGGTCCCTACTATTTGAGCGGCAGTTCTTTTGGCGGACTGCTTAGTCTCGAAATCGCGCAAAAATTGAATCAAAATGGAGAAGAAATCGGACTGCTCGCGCTTTTCGATACCGGGTCGCCAACTTACCCCAAACTTTTGAAGGAAACTACCCCGTTACGAAGAAGGTTATATCGGTACGCCCGGCGTTTTCAGCATCACAGAGACAGCCTGGCAGGCTTGAACGGTAAAGAGCGAATTGATTACGTAGTCAATCGGGTCAAAAAGGTTCAGCTCAAATATCGCAGAAATTGTCGAGACGCTTACCTTAAACTGGTGCGTTTGTTTTATTTTAAATATCGGAACGAAAAATTATTGCCAACACAATATATCAAACTTGAGGACAAGATTTTGAAGGCGAATGCCCGGTACCGTCCCCAAAAATATCCGGGGAAAATGACACTCTTCCGGGCGAAAAATCAGCCGTTGGGCATTGTGCCCGACCTAACTCTAGGCTGGGCTGGAATTCCCGCGGAATTGGAGATACACGAAGTTGCCGGCCACCATGGTTCACTTGTCGCTGAACCATACGTTCGCAAACTTGCGGAAAATCTTAGCGAGTGTATTCAATCTGTACAGTTACAGCGTAACTACAGCGATAAAGTAAGTTCGACTAAAACAAACTCAGTAGAGTTTTCTTCGCAGGAAATAGCCACCTTATCTTCGAGCAAAGCTGGAGCGTTATCGACAAATTGACAGGGCTGTGGTCAAGGCCGGGCCTCGACGCAAGTTGGATCTCATATCTGTTAGCAAAATATATTCTGGGTTGAACTGACGAGCTGGCAATGAAATCTGCCAATCAAGTAAATTCGCGCGATAGCGAAAAAGTTGCGAACCCGATGGTTTTCCAGCTAGGCTACGAGCCGTCACTGGACGGTTTGCGGGGAATTGCGATCCTCGTAGTTATGGCCTTCAACGGTAAACTCCTCTGGATGCGAGGCGGTTTTATTGGCGTTGATATTTTCTTTGTATTGAGCGGATTTCTTATCACTGCCCTGCTCGTACAAGGATATCAAAAAACCGGCAGCATGGGTTTTAAGAACTTTTACTTCCGAAGGGCACTGCGACTTCTTCCGGCTCTGTTTTTATTGATGTTGTTTTGTATTGCGTATGCACTATTTTTTCAACCCGCTGATAAAGCCGCAGTCACGCTTAACGGAGTGCTTTACACTCTATTCTACGTTGCGAATTGGGTTCAGGTGCCGCCATATCTCACCAGCATTGGAGTTCTGAGCCATGCATGGTCATTGTCGGTCGAAGAGCAGTTTTACATAGTTTGGCCGCTGCTTCTTTTGCTTCTGTTGAAGCTAAAAAGCAAAGGCTTTGTTATTGGAATTTTGCTGTGCCTTATTGGGATATCCGTTCTGCTAAATGTTTGGTTTTGGAATGCCGGTGTTCCGTATATCAGAATGTATATGGGCTCGGATACCAGAGCAAATGAGCTTTTGATCGGGTGTCTCGCCGCCCTGCTTCTTTTGTGGGGAATCCTTCGACCGACGGATCGATTGAAATGGGCCTTTCACGCGGCATCGTTAATAAGTATCGCCGGGATCCTGCTGTCGTTCTTCTTATTAAGTTTTAAGGGCGGATTTGTGTATAACGGCGGTTTTGCTCTTATCTCGATAGGCACCGCTGTTTTGATTTTGGATTTCCTGCTTTTTCCTTCCCGTCTTTCTCGTTTATTTGAATTTGCACCGCTTGTTTGGCTGGGAAAGATCTCATATGGGCTTTACCTATGGCACTTTCCGATTTTCGAGGGTTCAAAGAAATTTTTTGAAGGAAGGATGAATCCGGAAGTTTATCAGGTAATTGGTGTCGTCGCTGCCTTGCTTGCAGCGGCAGCTTCCTATTATTTAATTGAGCAGCCATTTCTGAGGCTTCGGCGTCATTTCAAAACGAACGAGCCAATGGGTCCCATGATGCCGGTATCGACGCAGTCGGCATAAGGCACCCAATGCTGGAGATAATTTTGTCCTGAATTGATCGTATGTTCGACGGTATTTCAAACGATAAATGGAAAGCGGCGGCGGTTCCGTCTTTATTGAAGGACGGCGAGGTTGATATTTGGCGCGTAGATTTAGACATCGATCCGCGATCGCTAAATTCGTTTTTCGAGCTGCTTTCTGATGATGAAAAGCGTCGTGCCGACAAATTCGTTTTCGCGCGAGACCGAAACCACTTCATTGCAGCCCGCGGAACATTGAGAAAGTTACTCGGCGGATACCTTGGAAAGTCACCTGAAAAAATCTGCTTTGAGGTCAGGAAGTTTGGAAAGCCCGACCTGTCTGGCGAAGACGGTAATCTGCGATTTAATCTTTCTCATTCCAATGGAATCGCCGCTATCGCCGTTGCTATGAACCGTGAGGTTGGGGTCGATATCGAGTTTGTGAATAATGACTTCGACATTTTCAGGGTTGCCCAGAGCGCATTTTCGACAGAGGATGTTTCGCGAATAGAGACGCTTCCGTCCAGGCTGCAAGCCACGACCTTTTTTTCCGGCTGGACGCGAAAGGAAGCATTTCTAAAGGCAATGGGAGACGGATTGTCGAGTTCCGAAGAACTACAATCGGCAGTCTCCTTCATTGGCGATGAGGATATTTCATACAGGTCTTTTGCGAACGATAAGATCGCTGATTGGTCGTTGACCTCATTCGATATCCAAGATGGCTTCAAGGCTGCGCTGGCGGTCGAAGGTAATATCGAAACGGTCAGATTCTGGCAAATGACCGAGAATTGAGCATCGGCTGCAAATGACATCCGATACTTGTGTTCGGTAAAATATCGAATGTTTTCTAACAATAACTGGAAACGTTTTAGCAAAGAGTCGCTTTGTATTGAATGTCGAATACACGAATTTATTGGTCTAAAGCGTTGCTCAAAAATACAATTAAGTAATTGCCCGCAGTTAATATTTTCCGACGTTAAACGATGAGTAGAAATGCACCAAAAACCTTTCATTCGGTAATCATCGGCACCGGTTCGCTTCCGATTCGCTGTGGTGACACTATTTTAGAAAAAGGGAACAAGATAAGTGCAATTGTCTCGTCAGATGCGGAGTTCACCAAATGAGATAGTATCGAAAGTTGTGGAAGAGGGTAAATAGAAAAAGTAGCGTATCCT
>JBOGOW010000194.1:0-7169 GCA_050748285.1 Pyrinomonadaceae bacterium | reverse complement strand
TGGGCGAGATTCGCACCGAGGTCGTCTGCAGCCGTTGCGGCGGGCACCTGGGACACGTCTTTGACGACGGCCCCGAACCGACCGGATTGCGTTATTGCATCAATTCACCAGCATTGAAATTCAGGGCTGAAAAATAAAAAAGCACAATGTTCGTTAAGCAAGGCCGCCCAATAACTTAGTTATCAGACAGCCACCCTTTTTTTATCGACGCAGACTGCACATAGCCGCGTGTGGCGGACAATGAGCGGGGGCAAGCCTGCCTTCCTGTCTTGACTTGTATTCACATACTTTGTTCCTGTCTATTATCTATCCAAATGTTTGGGTGGAGTCGGTATCTAAATTACACGCAGTCAGGAAGGCGGGCTTGCCCCCGCAACCCGTTTCTAGGACAGTATATTGACACAGACTCTTGTGCCGCCGCCTTGCTTAGCGATCCGATCTAATCTCTGTGCTAGAATTTCATTCTATGACTGGCAGCGAGATAAGGCAGACATTCCTTGAATATTTCGAGCGGCAAGGGCACAAGATCGTGCCTTCGTCGCCGCTGCTTCCGGCGAACGACCCAACGCTACTTTTCGTCAACGCCGGGATGAATCAGTTTAAGGACGTATTCTTAGGAACCGAAAAGCGCGATTACGCGCGCGCCGTAACGTCACAGAAATGTTTGCGCGCGGGCGGCAAGCACAACGATCTGGACGAAGTAGGCAAGACCGCAAGACATCATACGTTTTTCGAGATGCTCGGAAATTTTTCGTTTGGCGATTATTTTAAAGAAGACGCGATATGGTTTGCTTGGGATCTGCTTGTAAATGAATTCAAGCTCGACACCGAGCGTTTGTGGTTTTCGGTTTTTGAGGGTGACAATGAGGTCGGGCCGGACGACGAGGCGTGCGAGCTTTGGATAAAGGCCGGTGCAAAACCCGAACGCGTTCTCGGCTTTGGCCGCAAAGATAATTTTTGGCAGATGGGCGACACCGGCCCCTGCGGCCCGTGTTCGGAAATTCACTATTACATGGGCGAAGATCCGTCCGACCCGGAAAAAAACTCGCCGCATTGGGTCAATGGTCCCGGTGATACGACGATGGAGATATGGAACCTCGTCTTTATGCAGTACAACCGAACGCAGAACGAGGATGGAACTTTTACGTTAACGCCGCTGCCTGCCCCTTCGGTAGATACCGGAATGGGCCTCGAAAGAATGACGACGGTAATGCAGAACGTGCCAACAATCTACGAAACAGATCTCATCAAGCCGGTTGTGGAATTTACCGCGTCATTGACACGCTCAGCTTAAGGTTTTTCAATTGCCTCCGCCTTAAGGTGGAGGTGCGGGTTTTCTATTCTTCGTCGGGTTTAGCCGAAATTGCTGATTGGGCTAAAGCCTGATTCGCTTTCCTTTGTGTACCTCCAGCTAAAGCTGGAGGCAATTTATGGCAGAGTTAATAAGACTTCTCCTCATCGAAAACCAACCGCTCACCCGACTCGGCATACGCGCGGTTCTCGATCTAACCGATGACATCGAATTGATCGGTGAGGCAGACAACACGACCGAGGGTTTTGTGAAATTCAAAGAGCCGCGGCCGGATGTAACGATCCTCGGCTTGCGGTTTCCCGATTCATGCTCGATCGACGATCTGGATAATTACTTTGCCGAAGATCGTAATGCGAAGATCATTGTGCTTGCCGATCACGCCGGCGACGCCGAAATAAGCAAGGCGTTGAAAAAAGGCGCGGCTGGATATATTTGCAAAAATATTCAGCCGGACGAATTGATAAAAGCAATTCGCTCGGTTGCGGCCGGCCGGAAATATATCCCGAACGAGATCGCGCAGATTTTAAGTGAGAACCTCGGCCGCGAGGAATTGACTCCGACCGAAGCGAACGTGCTGCGAATGATAGTCGGCGGGATGTCGAACAAGGAGATCGCGTTTACATTGGAGGTTTCCGAGAATACGATAAAATCGCATATTCAAAATATTTTTGGGAAGATCGGCGTTTCAGACCGCACTTCGGCGGCAACTACGGCGATAAAACGAGGGCTTGTGAGGGTTGACCTATAGTCAGAACCGCCAGCGTCAGCGGTCGGCCAGTTACATTGAATAACATCATGCATGAATCATGGATCAAATACGCCGAAGATTTTACCTCGGGCGAAAGCGATGTTTTGAGCGAGCTTCGCGAATACTGCTACGCAAATTATGACGATTCGGCAATGCTTTCCGGCTACTATCAGGGCCGTGTGCTTTCGATGTTCTCGCATATGATAAGGCCATGGCAGGTGCTTGAGATCGGGACGTATCTCGGCTATTCGACGATCTGCCTCGCAGAAGGCCTCGCACACGATGGCAAGGTATATTCGCTCGACGTCAACGAAAAAACTCAGACCGTTGCGCAATCTTTTATCGATAAAGCCGGTTATTCCGACCGCATCCAACTGCGGCTCGGCGAGGGCGCATTTATGCTTCCGCATATGGCCGGGCCATTCGATCTTGTTTTTATCGACGCAGACAAAACCAACTATTCGAATTACTACAATCTCGTTTTCGAAAAGGTCCGCCCCGGCGGTTTCATCATCGCAGACAATGTCCTCTGGAGCGGTCGGGTTCTCGAAGATGAAAAAGACGAAGACACACGTGCATTGCATGAATTCAACCAAATGGTTCTGGCAGACGAACGCGTCTCGAATCTGCTGCTGCCGATCCGCGACGGCTTGATGGTTGTGCGAAAAAATTGACTTGCAAAAGCCCGCGCGTAGGCAAGGGCGATATTAGGTGTGCGAGTGCCGGTATCGCCCTTGCTTACGCGCGGGCTTTTGCATTTGCCTCACCCGAAAGTATTAGCCGCCGCCCGCCATAATTGATGATTACAACGATTATGCAATTCGATAGACTTAATGTATGAACTTCACAAACTTACAAAAGATCGTTCTCGCATAAGTTGATGAAACTCAAAAGGGGTACGACTATGAAAACAGAGACCAAGCGAATGACTGCGAAAAAGACGGTTGAAAGAATTGTGGCGCCGCCGCCGGCGCATTGGGTTGGGAACGGGTTTGAGGTGAATGGATTTTTTCCGCACGGGCCGTTGACCGGCGAACGGATGAGCCCTTTCTTCCTGCTTGATTACAACGCGAAAAAAGATCTGCCGCCGTCTAATATTGAGCACGGCGTCGGGCCGCATCCGCATCGCGGATTTGAAACGGTGACGATCGCGTATCACGGACGCATCGCGCATCATGACAGTCGCGGCGGCGGAGGCGTTATCGGCGAAGGCGACGTTCAATGGATGACGGCCGGCAGCGGTTTGCTTCACAAGGAATACCACGAGGTAGAGTTCAACCGCACAGGCGGAGCGTTTCAGATGGTCCAGCTCTGGGTAAATCTTCCGGCGAAGGACAAAATGACAGAGCCGCGTTACCAGGCGATAACGAATGCCGAGATGGGTCGCGCCCCGCTCGAGAGCGGCGGCTTCGTCGAGGTGATCGCCGGTGAATTCGCAGGAGTAAATGGCCCGGCGGCAACACACACGCCGATCCATCTTTTTAACGTAAAGGCGAAGAAAGGCACAACGGTCAATCTAAATTTCCCGTCGCATTACACGACGGCGATCCTTGCCATCGAAGGAACTGCCTTGTTGAACGGCAAGGAAAACCTGCCTCAAGATCATTTTGCTCTTTTTGCCTATGACGGCGAAGAGGTGACGTTGACGGCAGAAGACGACGGCGTGTTTCTCGTGCTCAGCGGCGAACCGCTGAATGAGCCGATCGCCCAATACGGCCCGTTCCTGATGAACACACAGGCCGAGATCGCAAAGGCTATCGACGACTACCGCCAAGGCAAATTCGGTTACCTCGCGGATTAGAATGCAAAAGCCCGCACGTAAGTAAGGGCGGGCTTTTGCATTAGGTCTTAATACTTGCCATCACCTTTTCGATAAACTCATTTATCTTGCCGTTCTCGATCCAGCGTGCGACGATGACGAGGTCGTTTTCGGGGTCGATATAGATTATGTTCGTGCCGTTGCCGACGTGGACGAATGCTGATGCAGGCGCCGCTGGATAAAGTTTGCGATCTGTGTTGAGGAACCAGTTCATAAAACCGTATGTCGGCTGCGGGCCGGTCGGCGTTCTTGCCTGACGAATAAACTCGGCGGAAAGAATTTGTTTGTTTCCCCATTTGCCGTTTCGCGATGTCAGCAAACCGAAACGCGCCATATCGTAAGCGTTTATATACATGCCGCCGCCCCAATGTCCGCCGCCGCTGACCGATTGAATTATCTGCCCGTCGATCACTACATAAGAATTTTCGTATCCGAACCAACGCCACGTGTTCGTCGCGCCGATCTCGTCCATTACGTATTCTTTCAACACTTGCGACAGCGGCCGCCGCCATACATTCAATGCTGCCAACGCAAGCACATTTACGCGGACGTCGTTGTATTCATAAACCGTTCCGGGTTCACTTCGTTTGCGCGTTAGCCATGTCGATGCGTCGCGGTCGGGACGGTCTGCCCATTCCGGTTTGCCCCAAAGCGTTCCTTCCCAATCGCTTGTCTGTCGAAGCAGATGTTCCCAAGTGATCTTCTTGTTGTTTTCGGTTGAAAAAAGATCAATGAGTGTCGTGCGGCCGAAATTATCTGCGTCATCGAATTTTTGCAAGGGCTTGTAAGCAGAGATCGGTGCGGCGTAATCGCCCGCTTTATCCAGCAGACTGCGGATCATTTTTCGGTCAAAAGCGAGGCCGACGGTAGTCGAAAGAAAGCTCTTCGTAACGCTGAACGTCATATCGACGCGGTTTGGTTCGCCCCATTCGGCGACGATGTATCCGTTGCGAATTATGATGCCGGTGGCGTCTCCACGTTCCTTGAATGGGCCGACCGGTTCACCGAATGGTTCGCGGCCAAATGTCTGAAAATGGGCGAGTTCCAGGCTTCGCGGAGCCTTTGATTCGCTTGCTATCGCAAAGTCGATCGCCTCTTTCAACTTTGTCGGATCGAGCTTTGCCTGTTCCGGCGTCCAACGTTCCCATGAACCAAGCAGTGGAACGTAATTACTTTGTGCATACGAAACGGTAACAAAACTGAAGAAGAGGAGAACTGCGGCAATTATGTTTGGTTTTTTCATTTAGAATCCTATAACTCCTTGCAAAGCAAGATCGACAAATATCGAAGGCGAATCATTTTCGTGAAACTTTGTGTACTCTGCGATCAAAAGAATCTGAACACAGAGAACACGAAGTGTTTCACAGAGATCACAAAAACAATCTCTCTATTGCGAAATCAGAAAAATTCAAACTGCCCCGCATACTGAATATTCGCTCTTAATAGCCGAAAAACACGTAAGGCTAAAATTGAATGGTTTTATTCTATTTCGAAAACCGTAAAACTGCTAGAATGGTGCAGTATGCTTACGCGAGAACTTGAACAGACATTGAGTTACGCCGTTGACCAGGCGGTTAAGTATCGGCACGAGTATGTATCGCTCGAGCACTTATTATTTGCATTGCTTCAGGATATCCCGACACGCGAGATCCTTTTCAATTGCGGTGCAAACCTTGATGAACTCGCGCGTTCGTTAGAAGAATATTTCGCAAATGTTTTGGAGAAACTTCCCGAGGGTTCGAAGAATCTTCCGGAGTTAACCGCAACGTTTCAGTCAACGATCAATTATGCGGTGCTCCAGGCCGAAGGCAGCGGACAATCGGCGGTGGATGGCGGCAATATTCTCGCAGCGTTTTATCAGGCGGAACAGAGTTACGCAGTTTATCTTCTTCTGCAAAACGGAGTTTCGCGGCTCGATATTTTGAATTACATTTCGCACGGCATTTCGAAGGTCGAACACGGCGATCCGTTTCCCGACGATTTTGATGATGACGAATTTCCCGGTCACGGACCGCGAACACCGGCAAAACCTCTCGAGAGTTTTACAGTCGAATTGGTCGCGCGTGCCGCCGAAGGCCAGATCGATCCGATAGTCGGTCGCCTTGAAGAAATCGAACGTACGATACAGGTTCTATGCAGACGCAAAAAGAATAATCCGCTTTATGTCGGCGAACCCGGCGTTGGCAAGACCGCATTGGCAGAAGGCCTTGCGTTAAAGATCAGTCAGGGCGATGTGCCGGAAGTATTGACGGATGCAAAAGTGTTTGCGCTCGATATGGGCGCCGTGCTTGCCGGAACACGCTATCGCGGCGATTTCGAACAGCGCTTTAAGGCGATAATCAATGAGCTGAAGAAAGAACCGAACGCGATACTTTTTATCGACGAAATCCATACCATTGTCGGCGCCGGATCGGTTTCAGGCGGTTCGATGGATGCTTCGAACATTTTGAAACCGGCTCTCGCCGCTGGCGAATTGAGATGCATCGGTTCGACTACTTTCGCAGAATACAAAGCCGCCTTTGACCGCGACCGGGCGCTCGCTCGTCGCTTTCAAAAAATCGAGATCAACGAACCGACGATCGACGAAACTTTTCAGATTCTCAAAGGACTGAAGAAGTTTTACGAAGCGCACCACGAAGTAAAATATTCAAACGAATCGCTTCGGACCGCGTCCGAGCTTGCCGGCAAATATATCAACGACCGATTTCTTCCCGACAAGGCAATAGACGTTATCGACGAGGTCGGAGCATCTGTGAAACTATTGCCTGCGAGCCGTCGGCCTAAAAAGGTTTCGGTACAGATGGTCGAAAACACGGTAGCGCGCATGGCGAAGATTCCGCCGAAAACGGTTGTCTCAGATGAAAAGCAGCGGCTTGCCTCGCTTCGCGCTGATATCAAGAAAGTGATCTTCGGCCAGGATGAAGCGATCGACCGCGTAGTGGATGCGATTCAAATTTCACGTGCCGGGCTCGGCCACGAAACCAAACCCGTCGGATCGTTTTTATTTTCGGGTCCGACCGGCGTCGGCAAAACGGAAGTTTCGAAACAGCTTGCTGAAATTCTCGGCGTCGAATTCATTCGTTTCGATATGAGCGAGTATGCGGAACCGCATACCGTTTCGCGTCTGATCGGCGCGCCGCCGGGATACGTCGGGTTCGATCAGGGCGGCCTTCTCACTGAGGCGATAATGCGCACGCCGCATGCCGTTTTGGTTTTGGATGAGATCGAAAAAGCGCATCCCAACCTTTTTAATCTGCTTCTTCAGGTGATGGACTCCGCAACGCTGACCG
>JBOGOW010000193.1:0-7174 GCA_050748285.1 Pyrinomonadaceae bacterium | reverse complement strand
GTTGATGGATCGCCACACAAAGCGCGACCTAACGACTTTAAAGAAGACATTCTGAAAGACAAGAAATTTCTCCGCCGGTTAAAAACCGCATTGTCGGCTTAGCTCGATCTCTTTACGATCGCATATTCGATACGCCGGTTCAGGAACTTGCCTTTTTCGGTGTTGTTGTCAAATTTCGGTTTGCCGGCACCGTAGCCTCGAGTCTGCAGCCCGGCTCCGTTTACTCCATATTTGACTAGCACGTCTTTCACGGCTTTCGCTCGATTCTCTGAAAGCGGTTGATTGGTAGCATCGCTGCCGACCGAATCGGTGTGTCCGCCGACTTCGAGCACGGTATTTGGTTCGCGCTGCTGCAACTTCTTGATAAAATTCGCGCCGTTTTGCAGTGCTGCCAGGCGAACTGGCGGAATATCATATTTATTTGTTTCGAAATTGATGATCAATATATTCAGAGCTTTCACCAATTCGTCGTCGGTAAAATTCTCAGACAATTTGCCCAGAGCATCGTTATAGCAACGCTCGGCCTTATCGAATTCGCCGGGTTCGAAGGTTCCGCAGTTCTCATCCGGCTTTACCTTCACCGGCTGGCAGCGTGCGATTATAGCTTCCGGCGTGATGCCGTTTCCGCCCGTAACTTCACGCGGTTCGCAGATGTAATTGGGGTGATTTATCTTTATTACACGGCGGCCGGCGCGCAGATTTCGCAGGCGATAGGTGCCGTCTTCGCTCGTTACGGCCCACGAAACATCATCGACTGTAATGTCGCTTCCCGGCGGCGCGCTTTTCACCGTCGCTTCGAAATTGCGGTCGCCCCAAATGAAGAAATATCCGACCACTCCGAGCACCACTAAAAAAAAGAAAAATATAGCGATCCCGCCGGTCATTACCCAAACCCAGCCCGGAATTCCGCCTTTTTCATTTTGATCAGCTACTTCCTGAGCCGCTTTCTCGGCTTCGGTCGGCGGCAAAACCTGGTATTTCGATCGCTCGGCTTCCGGTAGCTGAAAATACGGCGTCGTCTTGCCATAGCCCGAATCCGGCACGTTGCCAAAATCGGTATCCGGCACATCGCTCGCGGCGTGCGAGGCTCCCCAATCCGAATCCGGCTGTTTCGCTGCGCCTGGAAACATCGTCTTCCCAAAATCTTGCCGGCCGGTATCGATCGGCTTGATGTTCATCATCGTCTTGCCCCATTCGTCGGCGGCGGGCTGTTTTGGAAAATTGTAATTCGTCTTGTCCCAGTCCGAAGTTTCGAAACTGTCACGATCGGGAATATCGATATTTGGGCGCGTTTTTTCCCAATCGTCGGGCGGCGGGTTGTTTCGGGAATCACTCAAGGGTAAGAAAGCTCCTGATTCAGTTTTGCGCAGAGCGCACAATTGGAAATGAGTTTATCACAAAACGAATGGATTCACTTCACGTTTGGCGGCTGCGCGGTTTTTGTGCGAAGAACGGTGCCATTGTTTCCAACCACGAACACACGCCTTGATTCAAATGACGACGTATTCTGCGGGAAGTAAGAAAGCAGATAACGGTTTCGGCGAAGCTCGTCGCAGATCGCCTTTGCAGCCGTTTGGACATCGGCCAGCGGGAATGCAAGTCCTCCCGTTGCTTCGGTTAGCTGTTTGATAACTGCTGATGGTTTTGGCGAATCGCGGCGATAAGCTCCGCCGGTCCTGTCCGACAATTGAAGCGAGTAAACGGTTATGTTGTTATTCTGAAGCTGCGCCAAAACGTCGTCGAACTTCGTTTTGCTCCCGCGGTCGAGTCCGTCACCGATAACGACGATCGCCGTTTTGCGCGTTCCGGGAATCAACGGCAAGAGCACTTCATCGGCAGCGGCCTTCAATGCGTCGAAGAGATACGGATTTCCTTTTTTTCGAAATCCTGCGATCGATGCTTCGAGCTTCTTCGCATCGTCCGTCCATTCCTGCACGATCTCCGGTTCTTCGTCGTAGGCGATCACGAAAAGCTGGTCGCCATCGAATATTTCGTAAACGAATTCCATCGCCGCTTTCTTCATCTTGTCGATGTCGATGCCGATGGTTTTCGAATTATCGACGAGCAGAACGATTTTAGACGGCGAAGGGTCGTATGAAAAATTTCGTATCTTTTGCTGGATGCCGTTCTCGTAAAGATATATGCCGTCGAGTTTGATCGGCTCGGCAGTTTTGTCGGTTCGCGACGCCGTAACATTCAGTATCGTTCCCTCGGCGTCGGCGCCGCGGTTGCTGTGCCCCGATTGGCCAGAAGCCGCACACACAAGTGCGGCGGTGCAGATCACGGCGTACAAAATTTTTGTTGCGTAACGGTTCATTGACTCAGGTTTTATCTTTCACAGGCTCGGTCTTTGCCTTTTTCTCGCTATCTGGTTTGGATGCAGTTTCGCTTGCTGCGGTTGATTCGCTTGTGGAACTTTTTTCTTTTGTGTCGCCGTCTTTGGCTCCTTTTTTCGCGGAATAATCGGTAACATACCAGCCCTCGCCCTTGAACTGAAAACCGGAAAGCGACCATTGCTTTTCAACATCGCCGCCGCACTTTTCGCACTCCGCGACCGGCGCTTCGGTAACCGATTGCCGCTGCTCAAACCGCCGCCCGCACTTCTTGCATAAATACTCGTATATCGGCATAAAAATAAGAATAATCGCAGCCGCGATCTTTGGCAACGACTGCGGCGATTTGTGTCTCACTAGCACGAGTGCGAAGTACCAAGCGATCGGCGTTCTTACGGATCCCCACCGCTCCGTTCGCGCAAAGAGCGGGACGCGGGTGGTCTAGCGACAGACAGATGCAGGCAGGGATGCCTGCGATCCAGTCTAGGCTTCCGCGGATTCGGCTGCGTCGGTTTCGTGTTCGGCGAGGAAGCGTTCGGCGTCTATGGCGGCCATGCAGCCGGTGCCGGCAGCTGTTACGGCTTGACGGTAAGATGCATCCTGAGCATCGCCGCAGGCAAACACGCCGGGGATGTTGGTCTCCATTGTTTTGCCTTCGGTGATTAGATAGCCGACGGCGTCCATATCCAGAACGCCGCGGAAAAGTTTCGTATTCGGTTCGTGGCCTATGGCGATAAAAACGCCTTTGGTTGGGAAGTTGGTCGTCTCGTTCGTCTGATTATTGAAAAGCGTTACGGCATCGACGCCGGTTTCTTTCGCGCCGTGAATCTCTTTGACCTCGGTGTTCCATTGGACGTTGATCTTTTCGTGGGCGAGTACGCGCTCCTGCATTATCTTGGACGCGCGAAACTCTTCGCGGCGGTGGATGAGATCGACCTTTGACGCGAACTTAGTCAAGAAAAGAGCCTCTTCCATCGCGGTATCGCCGCCGCCCACGACAACTATCGGCTTATCGCGAAAGAAAAATCCGTCGCAAGTCGCACACGCCGAAACGCCGTTTCCGCCAAGGCCCTCGGGCACGGGAGCTTCGCCGGGAATGTCGAGCCATTTCGCCGAGGCGCCGGTTGCAATTATAAGCGTGTCGGCTTTTATCTCGGTCGTGATCTCACCCGCGTCCTCGCTCGCCTTTCCGTAAAGCGTGAACGGCCGCTGGCTGAGATCGACGCTGTCGATCCACGTATTAACGATCTCGGTCCCAAAGCGCTGGGCTTGTTCGCGAAATTCATCCATCAGGATCGGCCCCATGATGCCCATCTTAAAACCGGGATAATTTTCGACGTCGGTGGTAATGGTCAATTGTCCGCCCGGCTGCGGGCCGTCGATAACAAGCGGCTCAAGCTGTGCCCGGCCGGCGTAAATAGCGGCGGTCAATCCGGCAGGGCCGGAACCAAGGATAACGACTTTCTTATGAATTTGTGTTTCTGGCATATTCTTTCGACAAATTCCTGTCACTAAACATTATATTCCGAATTGCCAAAATAATGGAGCCGCCCATCGGAGTCGAACCGACGACCTTTCGATTACGAATCGAATGCTCTACCAACTGAGCTAGGGCGGCTTGCGGAGGAAAAAATAACTTGAAAGATCGGCGCAAGGGCGAATTTCAGAATATACTTTTCCGTGTCCGGCTCTGTCAAGTAAACGGCGAAAAGCCGGCGAGTCGATTCTGGTTTTATTCGTGTTGCTTCGTGTAATTTCGTGGATCGATTTTGACATAAAGTTTTTTGTCCACTAACTTACACGAAATCACACAAAAGCATAGATGAACAAAACTGACCCAAATCATCCTGCAAACCGTATTTCAAAGCACGCGATTCCGGTCGCTGCGTGTATCGGAGTCGCGATAGCGATGACTGTAATTTTGCGGCTGAACGGGCGGATTTGGTGGTGCAAATTCGGCGATTGGGCGATCTATGTGAACGAGGCGTGGAACAGCAGCCACACGTCGCAGCATCTTTTCGACCCATACACGCTGACACATATTCTGCACGGAGTGCTGGCGTTTTGGTTGGCGACGTTGCTGCTGAAAAAACTTTCGCTCGGCTGGAAATTCGTTATCGCCGCGACGGGCGAAGCGGCTTGGGAGATACTTGAAAATTCGAATTTCATCATCGAAAAATACCGCGAGAATACGGCGTCGCTCGATTACTTTGGCGATTCGGTCGCGAACTCGCTCGGCGATCTTGTGGCGGCGGTTATCGGATTCTGGATCGCGGTAAAGTTGGGAATGTTGCGTTCGCTTATCTTCTTTATCGCCGTCGAACTCGTGTTGATGTTTTGGATCCGCGACGGCCTTTTGCTGAACATACTGATGCTTATTTATCCGGTCGATTGGATAAAAAATTGGCAGCTCGGGATGTAAAATTAAGTCGAATTTTTGTGGATCGCATCTTTGTGATTTGAAAAAGAGCTAAGAGCTGTCAGCTCACAGCTCTTAGCTCTTTTTTATATAGAAGCGGCAAAGTAAAATTTACATGATTTCACTTTGGAGCCGCCCAATGCGTAATCCGGTCTTAACGCTCGCCGCGGGCGGCCTCGACCTGAGTTTCGATCGCGACGGCGAGTTTGCGAATTCCGGGTTGGTCGAATGTTTCAGCGCCGCGCAGCGTCTCGTCAAGAATGCGAAGCTGATGTTCGCGCCAATTTGCAACCCCGGCGACGGAGCCGAGTTCGCCGTCATAATACGCCGTTCGCGGCGCACGAACCTGCTCGGAAACTGCTTTGTCCACCGAGATCAAAATCGTTGAAATTCCGGCTTGCTCGATGCCGCGTGCGATGATCGCAAGTGTCTGATGGCAAAGTTTCGAGGCCGGTATCAGAAGCGCTGTTTGCACCTCGTACCGGGCGAGACGTTCGGCGATACGCGGTGCGAGCGTTTCGGCGATGTTCGCAGCATTTGGAATGTGGCTGCTGATGCTCCACCAACATTCGTTCAGCGCGCCGATCACGGCATTCGATTCGTATTCTGTGAGACGGTCGATGGGAATTTGCGCATTTCGATCCGACTCGACCGCCGCCGGATCGTAGCCTTTTGCCGCGTATCGGAGATCGGCTGCCTCGACCTCGCGCGGTATCTCCCGCAGGTCAAGGTCGCCATCGCGCGAATCGAGATCGAACGGATTCGTGCCGTCGATATACGCACCGGCAGACGAGATCAGGCCGAGATTCAACATAGGAAGCGCCCGCCGGAAAGGCGTTATGGGCGCGTGCTTGTTAGATATCCAAGGATAGCCCGCAAGTGAATCGTCCGATTTCCAGCGGGCAAATCGCGTTTGAAATTCTTCAACATTTTCGATGATTTCCATATGCGTCAGACCTTGAATTCTTTTTCGAAATTATACGGGTCAAAGGCGTCGGCCTTCTTAATTACAGGCTTCTGATTCGCAATGATAAAGTACGCGATAAATGCCGCGCCTATGCCGATCATCAGCGTCCAGACGGAATATTCGTGGAGCATTGTGAACTGGATCTTGAGCGGATCATCTGCGGCGAGTTCGTCTATCGGGCGGCCGATCTCGGCGCGTTTCATTGCGATCCAGAATCCAAATACGAATTGCCCGACGGCACACGCGGCGGCGGCCAGGATCAGGAGCACACGCTCCGACCACGAAAGAAATTTGTTGATCGCACCGCGCCGGAGAAACGAGAGCAGCAGAAGCAAAACGAAGATAGCAAGACCCGCAAAATTCAGGACCGAGAGCGTTCGATTTACGACCGCACCAGCCAATTCACGCTGCGGCAGCACGGCGAAAGCGCTTTGCGCGACAGCAATAAAAAATAACGCGGCGCCCAGCCATGTCGCCAAAAATAAAAGCCGTATGTCGGACAAAAACTTCATTGCAATGCGAAAATCTGCAAGTGGTATTATCATAGTTTTGAAGAAAAAGGGCAAAAGCGTCGCGGCGGCGTGATACGGAAAACGTGGAAAATAAAATTCAAGTTGAACTAGAAAAACTTTCACACGATGTGAAGACGCCGCTGACCAGCATTCTCGGATTCACGCAGCTGCTTCTCGAAGATGAATCGATCACCGGCAAAACCCGCGAATATCTTGAAGTCATCGAGGCAGAGGCGAAAAATCTGACAAAGCTGGTGCTCGACGGGATCGAGCAGATCGAACGCGAAATCGGAAACGAAGCTGCCGAGAGATAACCATACTTAGGGAGCTTTGAAAAACCTTTGTTGAATTCAACAGTGGGCAAATCTTTCCTATATTCGTGCATTCGTGGCTATCTTTTTGCCACGAATGCACGAATAAGAAGCGGAAATTTGGTGTGTCGAATATGAACTCAGCGTATTTCAAAGAACTCGCTTATTCAGTTCCCGCAATAATTCTAATAAACGAAACATGATGAATATTTCCGACGCAATTTCCTTTGGCTCGAAAGAACTTACGAACGCGGGTATTGAAAATGCACGGCGGGATGCGAGTCTGCTGCTTTCGAACACCTTCGAACGCGATGCGGCTTTTTTGATCTCGCATCCTGAATACGAATTAGCGGAACACGAAAAACAGAAATTCGAAACCGAGATCCGTCGCCGCGCAAAGCGTGAGCCGCTTCAGCATATTCTTGGCAGACAGGAATTTTTCGGGCTGGAGTTTGCGGTTTCTCCCGAGGTTTTGATACCGAGACCGGAGACCGAGTTGATCGTTGAAGAGGCGATCAGGATATTTGCCGATCGCGGGGACTTTCGTTTTCTTGAGATCGGCGTCGGCTCCGGTTGTATCTCGATCTTGATTCTGAAGAATTTGCCGCAGGCGACGGCTGTCGGCGCCGATC
>JBOGOW010000192.1:0-7190 GCA_050748285.1 Pyrinomonadaceae bacterium | reverse complement strand
CCATTTTTCTTGACGATTTTCGACCCGCAATAAAAGCACTTTTTTTGTTCATTACCTTTGACCTACCTCAAAGTTAATGCTACCAATTACTTACAGCCTTTTCAGCATCAAAAATGTCCATTATGCCCTTTTTTCGTGTTATTCGTGTATTTCGTGGGCAATCATCTTTCACGTGATCTGGACGAGTGGTTTTTCGGCGGCGAGAGATTTGGCGTCTGCGCCTTCCTTGCGGAGAATCTCGACTTCTTTTACAAATTCCTCGACGATGTCTTCACCCGAAACGCGGCGCATAGGCACGCCGTCTTTGAAGATCATGCCGACGTTGCGGCCGAACGTAATGCCGAGCTGCGAATCGTGAGCCTCGCCGGGGCCATTTACGGCGCAGCCCATTATCGAAAGATGAAGCGGCTCTTCGACATGTGCAAGTCGGCGTTCGACTTCGGTAACGATCTCGACAAAATTATCTATATCGAGCCGTCCGCATGTCGGGCAAGCGACGACCGTTACACCGCGTTTCCGCAATTCAAGAGACTTTAGTATTTCCCAACCGACTCGAACTTCTTCATGCGGCTCGGCGGCAAGTGAAACTCTGATCGTATCGCCGATTCCATCGTGCAGCAGCAAACCCAAACCGATCGCTGATTTTATAGTCCCGCCAAACGGCGTCCCGGCCTCGGTCACGCCAAGATGCAGCGGATAATCGACCTTCTCAGCCATCAGGCGATACGCCGCAACCATCCGGTTTACGTCCGACGCTTTTAGCGAAATTATCGTGTTGCTAAAGCCGAGGTCTTCGAGAATGCGGATGTGCCGCATCCCGCTTTCGACCATCGCTTCGGGTGTGGCGGTGCCATATTTTTTGAGCAGATCTTTTTCAAGCGAGCCGCCATTTACGCCGATGCGGATCGGGACTTTCTGCGCCTCAGCGGCGCGGACGACCTCTCGGACACGGTCGATATGTCCGATGTTGCCGGGATTGATGCGGAGCTTGTCGATGCCGGCGTCGAGAGCTTTGAGTGCGAGCTTGTAATGAAAATGTATGTCCGCAACTATCGGCACCGTTGTGCGTTTGCAAATTTTGTACATCGCCGCTGCCGCGTCGTCATCCGGCACCGCGATACGGACGATCTCGCAGCCGGCCTCGACCATTTCGTCGATCTGCCGCAGCGTGCCGTCAACATCGGTCGTGTCCGTCTTGGTCATCGACTGCACAACGACCGGCGCTCCACCGCCGATCTGCACATCGCGAACCATAACCGGTCTTGTAACTCGTTTCATATAAGTTCGGAATTCCAGCTTTAGCTGACTCCGTCCAACATAGGAAGCCAGCTAAAGCTGGAACTCCATACGCTAGAAGAATCTCGACACATCCAAAAACAGCGTGAATACCATCAGCAATAAAATCACCGCCAAACCAGTTAACTGAATGCGCTCTTTCCACGCTAACGAGAGTGTTCGGCCAAACCACGAAAGCACTTTTTCGATGCCGAGAACCATTATCTGCCCGCCGTCGAGCAGCGGTATAGGAAGTAGATTCACAACGCCGAGGTTGAGGCTGATAACCGCAAGGATCGAAAAGAGACCGACAAAGCCGTCTTCGCGAACAACCGACGCAATCACGCCGACGATGCCGACCGGCCCGGCGAGCCCTGCGTCTTTAACCGCGCGCTGACCAGAGAAAAGCTGACCAAAAACACGTCCGGTCAATGCTACAATTTCGTAATTTGATTGAACTGCGAAACTCGCCGCCTCGGCGACGCCCGCAGGTTCGCGAACCTTGCTGCTCACGTCTCGAAGTTCGATTCCGATTCGAGCTTGGCCGCTTTCCTGCTGTTCAGCCGCCATTTCGAGGGTTTTACGTTCGCCGTTTCGTTCAACAAGCAAAGACATCGGAGTGCCTTTGCTCTCTTGCACTATCGTCATGAAATGCCCGACGTTTTCGACATTCTTTCCATTGATCGAAATCACGTGATCGCCGGCCAACATTCCGCCCGTTTGAGCCGGCGAACCATCGTTTACCTTCGTGATCAAAACCTGCTGAACGCCCGTTTCCGGCTTCATTTCAACATCGCCGAAAGGCTGGCCTTTGCGGTCGGTTTTCGCCGGCGTGATCGTTAGCGGGATGCGTTCGCTGTTGCGTTCGACCACGACGGCTATCGGTTTTTCGGGCGAGATCGCCGCACCGGTTTCGATCTTGCGCCATGTCGGATTTTCTTCGCCGTCGAACGCGACGATCTTATCGCCAGCCACGATTCCCGCGGTCTGCGCCGCACCATTCGGCGCGACATAAGAAATGATCGGATCGGGAATCGCAGGCACGCCATAAATAAGAGCCGCCGCGAATGGGATCGAAAGCGCGAGCATGATGTTCATAAACGGCCCGCCGAGCATTACAAGAAACTTTTGCCAACGAGGGCGCAATTCATAAAGCTCTTCGTCCGGCACTTTTTCACCGGTCGATTCACCGCCTTCAAGAGCCGCCGTCGCTTCATCGCCATAGAGCTTTACATAAGCACCAAGCGGGATCGCCGAAATACGATAGTCCGTATGCCCGATCTTAAAGCCCCAAATTCGCGGCCCAAGACCAAAAAATGAAAATGCCTCGACCCGCATTCCAAACCATTTCGCCACGATAAAATGGCCGAATTCGTGAATGTTTATCGCAATCCCGAGAACGAGTATTACCGCTAAAATTACTAATAAAATATCTGACATAATAAATAAGAAAGCATTGATTTAGAACCAAAATATAATTGCTGAGTTGCAGCCAAAACGCCTACGGCAAAATGTCCGATACCTTTATCTTCGATTTCGGTTTGATTAATGGAGTGATCGAATCCCCAGCGTTGACCGTTAATATTTCAGAATAATAAGCCTTGCCGTCGCTGGATTTAACCGGATGGCGATGAACCTCTAGGCATCGTCCCTTCAAATTCAAAATCCAATAATCCTGAATACCGTATCTGGCATAAAGTCCAGCTTTTTCACCGCGATCAAATCTTAGGGTCGATTCCGAAACTTCAATAACAAGTTCGGCATGATTGGGAAGTGATTCTACAAAATCCCTTATTTTCCCCTTTACCACTGTTACGTCAGGCTCGGGTTCATTCGTTTTACTCAACCGAATGGGCATTTGCGATAGGACGACAAAGCCTCTGCCAAAAACAGTCCTTAAAGCCTCATTGATTAATTGTATCGCAACCATATGCGGGGATTTCATCGGCGACATTTGAACGATCTCTCCTTCAATAAGTTCGACACGACGACCTCGGAAAAAGCCGAGATCATCCATTTGGTAGTATTGCTTCACATTCAGACGGAATGGTTTTGGGTTTACAACACCGCGTTTTGGAATATTACCATTTGGTTTATTCGGTTCACCGGCCTTTGTTAAAGTCTGCATAAATCTACTCCTAATCTGCCGTCGCGGCTCGCTCAAGTTTCATTATAGCGCGTGCGCGTGCCCAAGTATCTGCGACCAGGATGGTTTCAATCGAATCGGCTTGGGCCGCTTCGTGTTCGTTCATCACAGAACGATTTACGATGGCGATTTCATTCAGACGAATTTTTCCGTCCAGAAATGCCTGAACCGCGACCTCGTTTGACGCATTCAACACCGCGGGCGTGGTTCCTCCTTTCATTACGGCTTCATAAGCTAACGTAAGACACGGAAATCGCTCAGTATCGGGTTCTTCAAAAGTAAGTTCCCCGAGTTTTCTGAAATCCATCGGTTCAAGGCAGTTTGATTGACGTTCGGGGTAAGTCAACGCATATTGGATCGGATGACGCATATCGGTTGCGCCGAGTTGGGCGATCACCGAACCATCGATCAGCTCGACCATCGAATGGACGACCGATTGCGGATGCACGATAACCGATATCTGATCGGCATCGAAACCGAAAAGCCATTTTGCCTCGATGACCTCAAAGCCTTTATTCATCAGCGTCGCCGAATCGATCGTGATCTTTTCGCCCATTTTCCAATTCGGGTGGTCGAGCGCCTCTTCGCGTGTCGAGTTTTCGATCTGTTCTTTAGTTTTTTCGCGAAACGGTCCGCCCGATGCTGTCAATATAAGCCGTTTTACTTCGCTTCGCTTTTCTCCGCGCAGACATTGGTGGATCGCGTTATGTTCCGAATCGACCGGCAATATTTCGGCACCCGAACTTTCGGCGGCCTTTGTCATCAGCTCGCCGGCGATCACAAGTGTTTCCTTATTCGCCAAAGCAATTCGTTTTCCTGCTTCGATTGCCCTCAATGTTGGCACAAAACCGACCGCGCCGACCGTCGCCGAAACCGTAGTGATTGCTTGGGGAAAAGTGGCAACCTCGACAATGCCTTCCTCTCCGTATTCGATCCGCGGCGCCGTGCCCGTGCCGTGCAATCGACGCGCGAGATCTTCGGCACACGATTCATCTTCGCACGACACCAATTCCGGCTTGAATTTCGTGATCTGCTCGGCAAAAACCTGCATATTTCGCCCCGCAGCCATTGCAGCGACGCGAATATCACCGAGATGTTCAACTACTTTTAGAGTGTTCTGGCCGATGGAACCGGTCGAGCCGAGAATTGAGATTGCCTTCATAAGAAATCAGCCACAGATTAACACAGATAAACACCGATTAGAAGAATCCTATTCGGGTCCGTTCGTGTGAATTCGAGGCTTATTTCTTTGCGATGTGGTCGCGGTAATAGTCGTTTACGAAATCTTTCATCCAGAACTGCCACCAACCGAAGCCGAATTTCTTCGCTTCGTCCATGGCTTGATCGGGCGTCCAGCCGTCGTTTTTCATTCGATAGATCGCGATCACCGTTCCCGTGCGGTCAGAGCCGCGTTTGCAGTGGAGAAAAACTGGCTGATTCTCGGGCTTTTCGATCTCTTTTAATATCGCATCGGTGTCGCTCGGTTTCGATTTCAGCCAATTATGGAGATGAATATTCCGATAACCCATCCCGGCATTTTCGACCCAGCCGCGTTCGTTTTTCGAATCCTTTTCGCCGTTCCCCATATCGATAACGGTTTTTATGCCGAGTTTTTTCAGCTCGGCAATGCCGGCCTCTTTCGGTTCGGCACCGCGATAGAGGTTGTCATTTACTTTCTGAAAATTCGGAAGATTGTTGGACACCTGGCCCGACCCAAATTGTCCGGCCAAAATGACGGCAAGCGCAAATACGGCGGTGAATTTGAATATTCTAACCATGTATATTACTGATTATCTCGGCACGGCCAATGGTTGCCTGTTCACCGGTTCGCATATTTTTTAGCGTTACTTTGTTTTCCGCAATTTCAGTCTCTGCAAGAACGCAAACCCACGGAACTTTGATCGAATCGGCGTATTTTATCTGCTTGCCGAGCTTGTCGGCTTCGGGATAAAGCGTAACCCGCAAACCCGCCGCGCGAATTTCCGAGGCAAGTTTTAATGATTCGGCAATCGTCTCTTCATTCCAAACCGTCACCATCACATCTGCCGGCGTCGATTCGGCGATCTCCGGCGGGAACATCCCGCGTTCTTCCATAACTACCAAAATACGCTCGAGGCCCAAGCTGAATCCGCACGCCGGAATTTGCTCCTTCCCAAACATCCCGATCAACCCGTCATACCGCCCGCCGCCACCTAGCGACCCGACAAGGTCGGGGACGTTTATTTCCATTATCGTGCCGGTATAATACGAAAGCCCGCGGGCAAGGTAAGGCATCACTAAAAGTGGATTAGGATCGAGCGTATCTTGAGAAAATCTAACTAAAGATTCAAGTTCCTTAACACCCTGTCGTCCTTGAGAGTGATTAGAAACAAAGCCGGAAATATGTGCCATAGTTCTTTGATTTACATCAAAAAACACGCTCTTTCCAGCTTTCTTAACTTCATCTGAGTACAATCTAGTTAGTAAAAGTTCAGTGAAGCTCTCCATAAAGTCTAAGAATCTTGAGATTGCACTCGAACCAATTTTGCGGTCTATAAGCTCTTTTCCCACCGCTGAGAAGCCAATCTTATCGGCCTTGTCTAAGGCAACAAGAGCGTCTACATGCTGAATTTTCGGAATACCGCACGTATCAAGGATTGCAGTCAAAATTCCGCGGTGATTCAAATTGATCACGAAACTTTTAAATCCCAAAGTTTCGAATATGCTACTCACAGCAGAAATAAGTTCGTCTTCAACCACCATCGAACTCGAGCCAATTGCATCGACGTCGCACTGATAAAATTCTCGAAATCTACCTCTTGCCGGACGGTCGGCGCGCCAGACAGGTTGGATCTGATAGCGTTTGAAGAATTTCGGTAATTCGTTTTTATTGTTAGCGACAACGCGGGCGAGCGGCACGGTCAGGTCGTAGCGCAAAGCGAGGTCAGAAAGACGTGAGTCGAGAGACTGGAGACTGGAGTCAGAGGTCTCCCGGCTCCCGTCTCCGGTCTCTTGTCTAAGCTTTTCGCCTCGTTTAAGAATTTTAAAAATTAACTGGTTGCCCTCTTCGCCGTATTTTCCGGTTAGGGTTTCGAGGTTTTCGACCGCAGGCGTTTCGAGCGGTTCGAACCCATAGCTTTCGTAAACTTCCTTTATAATGCCGATCACGTATTCGCGTTTCCGCACATCAACGGGAAGAAAATCGCGCATGCCGCGGGCTGGATTGGTTGAAACCATAAAGGATATATTACCGCAGTCGCGCTCCGTTTAGACAGCAGACAGGAGACGAGAGACACGAGAATCAAATGCTCCTGTCTCGCGTCTCTTGTCTCTTGTCTAAAATCAGGCTTTCGACGACAAATACACGGCTTTGAGTTCGACGTAGTTTCGCCACGAGCGGTCGAGGCGGGCGAGTTCTTCATCTGTGAGCTCGCGTTTTACTTTTGCAGGCGATCCCATCACGAGCGAGCGGGGCGGAATTTGCGTTCCCGGCGTAAGCAGCGAACCGGCGGCGACGAGCGAGTTTGCACCGACGCGAACACCGTCGAGCAATATCGCGCCGATGCCGATCAAACAGCCTCGCTCGACATAACAGCCATGCAGCGTAACCCGATGGCCGACGGTGATCTCTTCTTCAAGAATCGTCGGATGCATTCCCGAATCGACATGGATCATCGTCATATCCTGTATGTTTGTCCGCGCCCCGATGCGAATGTGATTAACATCGCCGCGAACCACCGACCCAAACCAAACGCTTGCATCCTTGCCAATCTCGACATCGCCGATAACG
>JBOGOW010000191.1:0-7207 GCA_050748285.1 Pyrinomonadaceae bacterium | reverse complement strand
CTTATCATCCTGAATGCTTCGGTAAAGTCAGGAACTACACCACACGCGGTTGGGAAGGCGGGCTTGCCCCCGCTCGACGCGGTGTTTCGATTGCCCATATATCACTAATTCCGCCACGACTTGAATTTTAATTATCGACTTCAAGCAATTGAACGAATTTCTTTGCGGCGATAGAAAGGTTTCGGTCGCTTCTGTAAATGACGCCGACCGGACGCACCCACTCTTTTTCGAAAAGTTTGACCACCGCAAGTGTTCCGATCCTTTCTTCGTCTGTTACAGAAGGAAGCGGCAGGATCGCGACGCCAAAGCCGACCTCGACCGCTCGCTTTATAGTTTCGATGTTGTCGAACTCAGCTTTCTTTCTTACTTCCGCACTGGCTTTCTTTAGAAATTTGTCGATCGCTTTTCGCGTCGGCGTATCACGCTCGAAATGAACAAAGTCTTGACCGTTTAGCTCTCTTGCCTTTATCTGCGACCTTTTTGCAAGCTTGTGATCCGGCGGACAAACCAGAACAAGGCGGTCGCTCGGCATCTTGGCAACGACAAGCCCGCGTTTCGCTTCAGGAAAGGCAAGCACGCCGAGTTCGACGGCTCCCGATAAAACATCGCGGACGACTTTAGTCGTGCGGGAATACTCAAGATCGATCCTTGCCGAAGGAAATTTCGACATAAATTCACCGACCTTTGCCGGCATCTCATGAAGCCCGACGCTGTATGTGCAGGAAACTTTCACCGTTCCGCCGATCTTGCCGACAAGCCCGCGAAGGCTTTCGTTGAGATGTTCGTACGCGTCAAGAACGTCTCTGGATTCACGATAGAATACCTCGCCTGCCGGCGTGAGTTTTACCTCACGACGACCGCGAACCCTTTCGAGCAAGCGACGCTTGAACTTGTCCTCAAGCGTCTTTATCTGCTGACTGACGGCTGACTGCGTGATAAAATTACGCTCGGCGGCAAGCGAAAAACTTTGAAGATCGACCAGGTCGCGGAATATTTTCAGTGTTTCAATTTGCATTGTAAAATTACTATTGCTTAACAAAGTAAAGCAGCGAATTAAATTTACTGATATATTAACACAGGATGTGTTCGAAGCGAATAGCCAAAGCAAATCGAATTCACATAGCTTCGAAGCACGCAAAAAGAGGCTGTCTAAAAAGTGGAAAAACTAAAGAAATGTAACCACTAAATCACACAAAACTACACGAAATTCAGTCGTTTTTGACTTTATTTAGTGTTTTTTTGTGTGGTTTAGTGGTTACAGATTCTTCAAGAGTGACTTTTAAGACAACCTCATTTGTTTTGTGTGGGAGAGTTAAGATCTTCCAAAGATCGAAGTCTCAGGCAAACAGGGTTACACATTCGTCTGTCCGCTTGAAGCCCGCCTTGGCGAACGTTTTATGTGCATCTTTGAATTCGACGTTGCTGAGCAGACAGATGTGCTCGACGCGGTTCAAGAGTTCCAAAGACAAAACCGAAAGACATTCTGATCCGATTCCGCGGCCGCGATATTCCTGAGCGACGTAAATGCCTTCCAGATAGATCACATCGTCGGTCTCGGCGATAATATCGGCCTTGAACATCAGCTTCTCGCCGTCCATCAGGACGAAAACCCGATTCTGTTTGATTCGCCGTGCAACACGTTTGAGAAATCCTTCACGGTCTTTGACCATCGGATCGACGCCGCATTCGATAAAGGCGACCTCGGCCTGTGCCTCGGCAACGGCGAGAAGATGTTTCATTTTGGCGTTCTTTACACGAAACTGCGAATGCGGCACCGCGAACGGGAACGAAAGTTCGAACAACGATTCGACACAGGTCAATCGCGGCTGGTTTAGACCATTGGTCATGTGCTGCCAAAATTTATCAGCGTCGTTGCCACTCGACATAACCAAATGGATCGGCGTTTCCGCATTTGCGGCAGCAGCGGCAAGTGCCCTGATCGCCTTGTCCGATCGTGTTTCGACAAGTGTCGAATGACCGATGAGTGCGACGCCTTCAAGCGTGCCGTTCGAATTGCGATAACCGTAAAACTTGCCTCTATTGAGGTCGCTCTCGATCCCGTTGTCGTTGATGAAGCTCGACATCACAACAGTGTGAACCGGTCTGATCGCAAGAAACGCCTGAACTTCGGCCGTCTCGTTCGAACTCAGCAGCTTCACTCTCGACAAATCCGGAGCGAGCATCAGCTGCGGTTCAACTTCGAATAAGAAATTTTCAGCAGTGTTTGCAGTAATTTGTGTAAGCATTTTTTTATCCTCCTTTTTTGCTTATATTTACTTAATTACTGCATTGAAGGCGTATCGTCGCCGAGCAAAACGCTGTCGCCGATCAGCACGCCATCCCCGATCAAAACGCCGTCCCCGATAAGTACGCCGTCGCCTATTAACACACCATCGCCAATCAAAACACCATCGCCTATAAGCACGCCGTCGCCTATCAAGACGCCGTCACCGATGAGTACCCCAGAAGCGAGCATTACCGATCCGGCACCGACGGAGCCGCCATTGCTTAACATCACGTTGCCATTCACTGTAAGTCCGGCTGAATAGAACGAAGTGTTGAGCGAGAACACGCGTTGGGCAACATTGACGCCGGAGATCGGCGTAAATGCTCGGCTGTAAACCTTTTGATACTTCGAGATCAGGTTCTGACCTGTTACGAACGAGTGTCCGCTTAGCATGAGCTGCGACCACGCAAACGTGTTTCCGCCGATGGTTGTAGAGGGTGTGGGAGCGGTCCAACCGCTTGGAACGATTGACGTTCCTGTTTCAGCGGCAGACTGAAAATCCATATCCGTGCGAAGCGAGCGTGCCAGACGAACCGCGCCTTCGACGTTCAGCGAACCTGCACCTTGTTCGAACATATCCGCGCCGTTTATCGGGCGGGCCGTGTACTGCAGGATCATTTTGACCATTCCCGGCGTCAGGTTCGGGTTCACCTGCAAAAGCAGAGCCGCCGCACCGGCAACGACCGGAGCCGACATCGAAGTGCCGCTCATGCTCATCATCTTGTCAGCATCCGGCGTCAACAAACCATTTACCGCCGAAAGCACTGGATTCAGAAGCGACATCTTGTTGCCGGGCGCCATATTCGAAATGACCTTATTTCCAGGTGCGACCAGATCCGGCTTGGTCAAATTATCGTAAATGCGCGAGCCGTTCGAATTCACATAGGAACTGCGCGTTGGGCCGCGTGAGCTGAACGAAGCGATCGTATCGTCAGCCGTCGATGTCGTTCCATAACTATTGCTGGCGCCGACGGTTATGACATACGGGCTGTTGCCGGGCGAATGAATTCTGCCGTATGTTTCCTGCCCCTGGCTGTTTCTGCCAAGGTTGCCCGCTGCGGCAATAACCACGATGCCGGCGTTTACCAGTTCCTTGACCTTCAGACACACCGGATCATTCGTGTAAGTGTCGATAGCATCCGAACCGAGGCTCAGGTTTACGACACGAATATTATGTGTCGTTCTATTTTGAAGAACCCAATCCAAACCGTTCAGCAGCCACGACATCTGGCCTTCGCCACTGTCGTTCAGCACCTTGACGCTGATGATTTTTGCATTCGTTGCGACGCCTCTATAAGCACCGCTGCTGATGCTGGCATTGCCTGCCGCTAGCCCGGCAACGTGCGTTCCGTGTCCATAACCGTCTGTAGTGGCTGTGAGGCTTGAAGTTGTAAAGTTGACGTTCGCTACGATCCTTGACGTGCTTCCGTTTTTGAAGCCGCTGGCGTTCGAGTAAATGCCCGAATCGAGAACCGCAACGCCTATGCCCGCACCGTCGAGCGTATAAGCGGCACGACCGTTCAAAGCTGCCTGCGAGCGCATCAGAGTTGCGCCGACTGTATCTTCTATATGACCGGTTGTGCCGGTTTTGCGATCCGGCGAAACAAAATTGATCAGACCGCTTTGCGAAAGCGAATTCACTGTATAAAGCGGAAGATTTACGATAAGGGTTTCGCTGCGGCCGATTCGATCCTGAATGCGTGCTTCGCCCGTTGCCAAAAGGTTTCTGAGCACCGCATTGTCGGCGTCTTTTGCCTGAATAATTGCGTCGATCCGCTTGCTTCCCTTTGGATCTTCCGCCAACATCTGGCGAATATCGCTCGAGACATTATCGCCGCGGTATGTGCTGTTTTCGTTTGTGTTCGATGCGCTTGTGGAATCCTTCGTTATCAGGATGCCGGTTACAGCGATCGGCGTAAACAGAGGCCCAAGCGTTTCGTCCTTTTCGATCTTTGCTTCATATTCCGAAAAGGTGCTTCCGGCGATAAGTTTTAGACTGCCGTTGTTCACCGCTGCGGCGACCTTTTCACGTGAACTTTTTGTAATAAGTATTCCGGCGATGCCGTTGACAAACAGGATAGCTTCGCCTTTCGAAGCGATGGCGGCGTCGATTACCGCATCCAACTTCGCTTCCGCATCCGCATTCGACGTCGCATGTGAAAACAATGTTCCCGCTTCCAGTTTCAGGATCCTATGATTCGCAAGGCTTTCGGCATTGCCGTTCGCAATGCGGATCGCAAGCTGCTGAACCAATTCGTCCTGAATCTCGCCGCTTTCGTCCATTATCAATGGCTGCCGCTTGCCTTCGCCGCCCAAAACCTTTATAAGCTGAAGCGTTTCGGCTTCGAGATTAAGGTTTTCCTGAAGCCTTCCCTGGCGGCCAAGCTGCGTAAGATCGGTGGTGTGAGCACTGGTCTCCGTTTTACTAAACGTTCCTTGATTTGATTGCTTGCCGCTTTCGTGCGTGGCGGCAATATTCGCGATTGCGAAGCAAAAAATCAGAGAAAATGAGATCAGTTTATTGATCAAAGTTTTTACTGGCGTAGTATTCATCTAAGGACTCCTGTTCCAAAAAACCGAAATATGAAGGCACAAAGTGCCGACGCCCTTCTTTATCAAGCCGCGTGCCAAGAGGTTATTTATTGTAATTAAATGAGTTAAGTAAATTTGAAGTTCGGTGGAAAGCGATAAAACGGTCAGCGTGATTGACCGAATCGGTCAGACTGACAGCTGGAGAGAGAATAGAAAACGCATATCTGGATATGCGAAAACGGTCTCCATATACGCGTTTTCCGATTCCGGATATGCGCGCAGATCAGTCCCGCTCGATAAGGGCGCGTTCCCGCTCAAACGTCGGCCAAAGGCTCATTCAAAGATGATCCACGCCAGCCCGTTCTGCCGGAATTACGGAATCCGCGGCAGCGGCACCGTCGCATTCAACGGCATCGAGATCGAAAACGACGGCCTTATAATCCTAGACCTAAACAAAACCACCCGCGTCAGCCGCGTAGCTGCAAGATGAGGATCATATTCTGCACTTCCCCCCAGAATGCAGTGCGGAGAGGCAAGCCACTTGAGCATTTGATATTTCTACGTTGACACGGCCTGTATATTGTATACAATATACAATATTGACATCAGAAACGAGGAAAAATATGATCATTCGCCGGCCGTTGCGTGAGCAGATATACGAGACATTGTTGGAAAGAATTGAAAACGGGTCATATATCCCTGGTGAGCGTTTGAGCGATGTAAATATCGCGACCGACCTTAGTGTGAGCCGGACGCCTGCCCGCGAAGCGCTTCTACGGCTCGAAAGTGATGGAGTTGTAGGTGCCGATCCTGGTTATGGTTTTGCGATTCGACCTCTTTCCGTACTCGAGATAAGAGAGAAGTATCCTATACTTTCTGCTCTTGAGGCGCTTGCTCTAAGAATTTCACCCCTGCCGTCAGATCAGCAGCTCGAGAAGCTGAACAATTTGAACGACTCAATGGCCGACTGGAATGGAGCCGTCGTCGAGTTGGTCGAAATTGATGAAGCATGGCACCGCGCTTTACTTGCTAATTGTCAAAATCGATCCCTTATCGAAGTGATCGCAGGAATAAAAACGACTCTTCGCCGGTATGAGGTTGCTTACATGCGCGATTCGAGACGCAAAACAGTTTCGACAAACCACCATTATCAGATAGTTATTTCGCTTAAAGAGGGCGATCTGGAAACCGCGTTGGATTGGCTAGACCGAAACTGGATACAAACAACCGAGGAACTTTCCGCGTGGCTTGAAGAAAATCAGGCCGGCAATTAGCTAATATGAGAAATTTTGCGATCGTATCTTTTGTTCTTGTAATATTTGCCGGCGCTTCCGAAGGAGCTAACGACGGTCGATGTCGTGAGGCAATGGCCATAGGCTTAGCCAGTACGCAATGTACGACGGAGATCTCTCAAACCGACAAAAATACGAAGACTCAACTGCGCCACTATCTCGAACGTCTTGAGTCATTCGGATTCTCGGGACAGGTCCTCGTTGTCGACAAGGGACACATAGTAGTCCATAGCGGCTACGGCGGAGCGCGGCGCGATCCGTTCAAGGCTGTTTCGGTGAACACCGTTTTTGATATTGCTTCGCTTACAAAACAATTCACGGCCGCCGCGATACTTAGTCTTGAGATGGACGGGAAACTAAAAACCTCAGACCCGATCTCAAAGTACCTTGATTCTGTTCCCATTGATAAAGCAGCGATAACTGTTCAGCAATTGATAACGCACATGTCCGGACTTCGACGCGATCTCGTCCAAAACGCCACAATTGATTTCGTGTCGCGCGACGAATTGATTAAACGAACACTGGAATCGAAACTTCTCGCCGAACCGGGAAAGAACTTTATCTATTCGAACGCAGGCTATCATCTTTTGGCAGCGATCATCGAAAAGCTAAGCGGCCAAAGTTTCTTTAATTACCTAAACTACAAACTGTTCGAACCCGCTGGAATGAGGTCAACATTTTCGCAAACCGACCGAAGAAAAAAACCTTTAGCGGCATATCCGAATAATGAATGGCGGGAACTCAGCGAATATGTTGATCGCCCCGAAAGCTGGCATTTGTTTGGGCCAAGCGGCATAAGCTCGACCGCGGGCGACATTCGAAAATGGACGCAAGCGATAATGACAAACAAAATATTCACAAACGAAGCGCGAGATAAATTTCTTGCGCGGCAAGCTCCGCTTGAAGAAGGGGTCTTCTATGGCTGTGGCTGGTTTGTCGAAAAAGCTAAAAACGGGGGCGATCTAATCTCGTCGGGCGGTGATGTAGCTGGATATCATTCGGAGTTTCGTTGGGAGCGTCAAACGGACCGTTTGATCATAGTGCTGACAAATCAGGACGTATTCGGACTTTCGGGCGGTGCGGTGCAGAAAAGAAT
>JBOGOW010000190.1:0-7265 GCA_050748285.1 Pyrinomonadaceae bacterium | reverse complement strand
GTCCTAAGCTAAGCCATAGCCAATTCGGTTTTCTCCAACAGCTTTTCGATTTTAGCCGGAAACTCGATAGGTAAAAACCATTTAATCGGACAAACAACAGTTTCGCCGGATTCGTCTTTGACGGTACAGGTTTTGTGTTTCGGCTGAATAATCACGTGATAGATTTTCAACGGAATCAATTCCTCGTCGTCGGCTGAAAGACAGATCGCGAATGTATTCAAACTCGAAAAATTTCCCGGCAATTGTCGTTTGATCAAAAATTCGCGTGCCGGCTCAACCTCGCCTTTTTCCATCAAGCCGACTTCTTTTACGCTCTCGAGCAATTCTTTAAAATGTTTTTCTTTCATCCCAGCCATTCGTGAGCTTGTTTGGCCAACAGTTTCAGTTGGTCTTTGTCAATATCTGTTTGACGGCTCTTGCCGTAAATTGCCATCAAATAAATAGAGAGCTTTGAAAAACCTTTTGTTTGGCTCCAAAAATGAGAAGGTTTAGTTCTTATTCGTGTATTCGTGGCTATTTTTTGCCACGAATGCACGAATAAAGCCATTAATTTAATGTCTATTAAGTAATTTCAATAGTTTTTCAAAGGTTCCTCATATTATTCCGATTTCATTAAAAACAGCAATGAATTATTCTCCACTTTCATCGACAAGAATGACTTCCGGGAATTCGGTCGCGAACTGTTCCGGTGGTTTTGAATCGATCTGGCCGCGTAATGGGCGTGTGCCGACGTTGGGTTTGAAGTTGCCTTTTTCGTCGTAAAGACGGCGGTATTGGGCTGAGTTGCGGATAACGCCCTGGACATAGCCTTTCGTTTCTTTGAACGGAATCGCCTCGACAAATTCATCGATCTCAAGCGGAAGCGAGGCTCGCCATGGCGCGACCCGGCCTGGCCCGGCGTTGTAGGCAACGGCCATATATTCGATGCGGCCGAATTTATCGAGCTGATCGCGCATATAGCCGGTGCCGAGTTCGATATTAAGAGCGGGCTGGAACAATGCATCGGGCGATGCAAGGTTTGCGGTCGAACCGTATTTTCGCGCAACGAGACGTGCCGTGCCGGGAAGAAGCTGCATCAATCCATACGCATTCGCACCGGATTTGGCACGAGTATTAAATACAGATTCCTGACGGATCAAACCGGCGACCTGATACATATCCAAATTGCGATTTTTCGACCATGCGACGATCTGATCCCACGCGGTTTGCGGATAGAATATCTCCCATTCCTCGCGTCCCATCTCTTCGGGAAACATCTGCGCATAATCGGGATAGCTTTTAGCAAGCGCGAGCAGCGCGTTTACGTTATCGCCCTTAAAACGGTAATGTCGTGCAAGTGCAAGGTTGATCTTTGGCGAATTCTGCGAGGTTTTCTTTGCTTCATTAAGTTCGTCTATCGCCCAATCAAAAAGTCCAATGATGCTAAGCTGGTCGCTTTTCTCGGCGCGTTCTAGTTCCTTTGGGCCGGAAGTTTCGGCGGCGACGGTTACTGTTCTCAGATTGGCTTCCGCCTTGGCAAGAGGCGAATGACTGGTCCACAATTTCCGAATACCTTGCCCATCCACGCCGCCACACTTGTCTTGAAGCTTCAAAGAATCCAAACGCTGCTCGGCCAAATACCCGTACCAGTTCGCGTTGTAGCGATAATTAACCGCGAAATAAAGAATGCATGCATCGTCGAATTGCCCGGCGCGTTCTGAATCGCGTGCCGCCCAATAGCCGGCCTTGCCGCGATTCGTCGTGTCTTTATCAGCATATCGCGCAAGATGGTCGATCAGCATCTCCGACGCCTTAGCAAAGTTTTTTGCTTCGTGCTCAAGCCATGCAAGCTCGAACTGCGCGCCCGCAACCTCGATCGCATTTGGATAATTCGCCAATGCCGCACCAAGAAAATAATTCTCTTCGCTTTTGTTTTTTTGATCTCTCGCGGCATAACCCGCTTCGACCCACGCTTTTGGCGTCAGCTTCCCATTCGGAAATTTCTCCCGCATTTCGCCTGCGTATTGCCGTGCCTGCGGCCAAAGTTTGTTTTTTGCATATCCGAGTGTCAGTTCGTAATATGTCTGCTCTTTTTCATCAGCCGACGCGGGAATTGCATTGAAAGCCGCCAGCGCGTTTGCCATATTTCTGGCATTCGCCGCGGCGATCAAGCGGTTGAGGTTTATCGCAGGCGTCAAAGCCGCTGCGTAGTTAGCAGCAAGTTCCGAATACGCTTTGTCCGCTTCGCTAAAATTTCTTGCGGCAAAGAATTTATGCGCGCGCGCAGCTGCTTCAGCCGCATTCGTAGGCGCTAAAGATTGACCAAGCAACACCAGTTTCGTCTCGGCTTCTTTTGCGACTGCGGAACCGGCTCCGTCAAAAAAAGTGCTTCGATAAAATTTGATCGCGTTTGCTTGATCGCCATCTGCTTCATACGCCTTTGCCGTCAGCAGGAACGCATTGGCATTTTTCTCCGCAGTCAAACCGGCAAGCATTGCCGGAACTGTCGATGCTTTGCCGGACAGCAACGCAGATTCCGCACGTTTCAATTTCGCCTGGTCGAGATGGATCGAATTAGGAAATTCATTCTCCAATTTCGTGAACACTTCGATCGCCGCCGGATGATTGCCTATCGACTGAAGTGCTTGTCCGCGCAGCCACAGTGCGTAATCGCCGAGTTTCGTTTTCTTTGTGAATTCGTCTGTTTCAAGCAATGCTGCTGCACCCGCAAAGTCTTTATTCTCGAATTTGATCCGTGCGTGAAGAAGGCGTGCAAGCGTTCCCGATGTGCGTCCGGCAAAACGGCGTTCGATATCCGCGACGACCGATTCGGCGGGCAGTTTGCCGTCCTTGGTCATATCGCGAAGCGATTTCAGTGCCTGTTCCTCGGTCTGTGCTGAGCAACCGGCTGTGAATGCCGTTAAAAATAAAACGGCTGTGAAAATAATAGAAATGCCTTTTTGAATCATCGAATTCGGGTCTCCAATCGGGTTAGATGTAAAATGCGGTCAATGCGTTGAGGCGAAAATTGCTTTCAAACGAACTCGAAAACAACTATTATATCAAATCGTGATTCTTAGTATTCGTATCAAAATTTTCAATCAGCATCGTTCAATATGAAGTCTTGTTTTTTAGTCGCTTTTTTGTTCGTTGTGAACACCGCATTCACGTTTGCTCAATCGCCTTTGCCAACGCCTACACCCGAAGGCGATGTTGTAAAGATCTCGACGAATCTGATTCAGGTCGATGTTACGGTTACAGACAGAAGCGGCAAAATGATCCCTGATCTGCGAAGCGACGAGATCGAGATCTACGAAAACGGAAAGAAACAAAAGATAACAAATTTCTCATTCATTTCGAATGTTCGTGAAACTTCGGTTGAGAAAAAAACGGAGAAAGGCGTCGTAAACCTTCCGCCGACAGGAGCGGTCAAACCGGAAAACGTGCGCCGCGCGATCGCGCTTGTGGTCGATGACCTTTCGCTTTCATTCGAAAGTGTCCATTTCGTCCGCCGTGCGCTAAAAAAGTTCGTCGATGAGCAGATGGAAGACGGCGATCTGGTCGCGATCATTCGCACCGGCGCCGGCATCGGCGCGCTCCAGCAATTTACGACCGATAAACGAATTTTATACGCGGCGATTGAACGGGTCAGGTGGAATCCGATTGGCTCGGGCAGGATCGGAGCGTTCGAGCCGCTGCAGGCAAGAATAGAAACCGAAGAAGAAGAAGATGCAGAACCCGGTGTGCGTACTCAGGAAGGCCGGGAGCGCGAACAGGAAAATTTTCGCACCAGCATTTTCGCAACCGGCACGCTTGGAGCGGTCAATTATGTCGTTCGCGGAATGCGCGAATTGCCGGGACGTAAATCGATAATGCTGCTTTCCGAAGGCTTCAAATTATTTACAAAAGACGCCTCGGGGTTTTCGGAATCAGGCCGCACGCTCGAGCAGCTTCGACGACTTGTCGATCAGGCAAACCGAGCGTCTGTAGTTATTTACACGCTCGATCCGCGCGGGCTTCAAGTTCTAGGTTTAACAGCCGCTGACGACACTGGCGGTCGGACAGCACAGCAGGTTCAGGATGAAATAAGCGATCGCCGAGACCAACTGCTTGATACTCAGGATGGGTTGCGTTATCTTGCAAAAGAAACGGGCGGGACTGCAATTGTAAATAATAACGACCTTTCGGGCGGCATCCGAAAGATCCTGGATGATCAGAGCTATTATCTCGTCGCTTACGAGCCGGATGACGAAACATTTGACCCAAAGACGCGCCGTTTCAATAAACTCGAAGTGCGCGTTACTCGGCGTGATGCCCGGGTTCGCTATCGCAGCGGATTTTTCGGCGTCAGCGATGAAGCGTCAGCGCCAAAAGCGACAACCGCGAATCAGCGGATCCTTGAAGCACTCACATCGCCGTTTGCAATGAATGACATTTCGCTGCGAATGAACGGACTTTTCGGCAATGACGAAAAAGAGGGATCGTATATCAAATCGTTGGTTCACGTGAAGGCCGACGACATTGTTTTTACTCCCGAACAAAACGGAAAATGGACCGCCAAATTCGATGTGCTTGCGGTCGCGTTTGGCGATAACGGCCTTGTGGTCAATCAGATCTCGAAAACCTACACACTTTCGTTAGAAAAGAGCGCGTATGAAACTTTTCAAAAAAAAGGATTTGTCTATCACTTTATTGTTCCCGTCAAAAAGCCTGGCGGCTATCAATTGCGGATTGCGATGCGCGATCATAATTCGGAAAAAGTGGGTTCGGCAAGCCAGTTCGTCGAAGTCCCGGATTTGAAAAAAAACCGGATCACGCTTTCGGGGATCACCTTCGAAAGCATTTCGTACGACCAATACGAAAAGGCGAGCCGCGATCCGAATTTCGTCCTTGGTTCGACAGACCCGCTGACCGATACGTCGCTTAGACAGTTCAAGATCGGAAGCGTTCTAAACCTTGGCTTTGTAATATTTAACCCGAAGGCGTCGAATACGAAACCGACTTCGCTTTTATTTAAAATGCGCGTTTTCCGGGATGGAAATGTTATTTACGATGGGACTGAAAAACCGCTTCCCGCGACGACGGGTAATGGATCGCCAAAGTCCATTCCGTTCGCACGTTCGCTCAGCCTCGGCACCGAAATGACCGTGGGTGACTACATCCTTGAGATCACGATTATCGACAACAACGCCAAAAAGAAAAACCGCGAAACTCGAAGCTACGCGCAATTCGAGGTCGTCGAGTGAACTTCGAAACGGGCCGCAAACGCCGGGTGTAAATTTCATTGCAAAAGCCCGCACGTAAGTAAGGGCGATACACGCAACTCAGGGCAATGAATACGGTCGCTACCGTTTGCGGTTCAGATTTGCCTATATCGCCCTTGCTAACGCGCGGGCTTTTGCATTTTAACGCGGTTGAAACTAATCTTATTTTTTTGCCGCCATGCTCAAGATCAAATCAGCCGAACTTATCGAGATAAACCTTCCGCTCGTGCATTTTTTTGAAACGAGTTTTGGTCGAACCTTTGAGCGTCGAATTATTTTGGTGCGCGTGGAGGATGCGGACGGCGCCGAAGGCTGGGGAGAGATAACCTGTGGCGAATCGCCGGGCTATTCGGATGAATGGACGGATTCGGCATGGGCGACGACGGAGAAAATTCTTGCCCCGATGGTCGTCGGAAAGAAATTCGAATCAGCCGCCGATGTTTGGGACGCGATGAAATGGGCGCGCGGCCATCGCATGGCAAAATCGGGCATCGAAACGGCGTGCTGGGATCTCGAAGCAAAGAAACTCGGAGTTCCGTTGTGGCGGCATCTCGGCGGCGTGAATCAAGTTATTGAATGCGGCGTTTCGATCGGTATTCAGGATAGCGTTGAGCAGCTTTTAGAGAAAATTCGCGTCGAAGTAGAAGCGGGCTACAAACGCATCAAGATCAAGATCGCTCCGCATTGGGATTACGACGTTATCAAACAGGTGCGCGAAAATTTCGGCGATATTCCGCTGATGGGTGATGCGAACTCGGCCTATACACTTGCGGATATCGACAAGCTCAAAAGCCTCGATGAATTTGATTTGATGATGCTCGAACAGCCGCTTAGTTACGATGACATAATCGACCACGCCAAACTCCAACGCGAGATTAAAACGCCGATCTGCCTTGACGAACCGATTAAGTCGCCCGACGACGCACGCAAAGCTATCGAACTCAAGTCAGGGAAAATTATCAATCTGAAAAACGGCCGCGTCGGTGGTCATACACAGTCAAAACAGATCGAGGAAATTTGCCGCACGGCAGGAGTTCCGGTCTGGTGTGGCGGAATGCTCGAATCAGGCATCGGCCGCGCCCACAACATCGCCATCTCAACCCTCGCCGGCTACACAATGCCCGGCGACGTCTCGGCGTCAAAACGTTACTGGCACGAGGACATTATCGAACCGGCAGTCGAGGTTTCGGCAAGCGGGACGATAACCGCACAGGAAGGGGCCGGGTTTGGATTCGAAATACGGCGGGATCGAATAGAAAAATTGACGGTTCGAAAAAGTTGAGGTTAATTAAATGTCTAAGAGAACGTCGCCTAGTATTGATGAAATTATAAGAAATAAGTGGCTGGTAGAGTTCAATCAAAAGCCCTTAGATAAGCATCCATTGTTTGGATTCATCGTGAATTTTAACGATGAATTTACTCTGATCCACCAGTTCGACAGAGACAGTTTTTCTTTGGATGGTTATTGTGTGTTTCCAAATCGGGATGTAAAAAACTATGCGGTGTATGACGAAAAAGACTATTTTCTTGCTGAGGTCGTTTCAGCCAAGAAAATCAAGCCCTGCATTCCGTCCAATATATCTATTACAAGTTGGTCCGAAATTGTTCGGAGCGTTGGTGAGAGCTTTCCTTTTTTCGTTGTGGAGACTGAACACTTGCACAAGAACGAATGTTATGTGGGAAAGCTGAAGGAAATTAAGAAAAAGTGTTTCGTGCTTCACGAAATCGACACGAATGCATACTGGGAGAATATTACAAAGTACAAATTCGACGACCTTACAATGATCAAATTCGACGGTCTTTATGAAAACACTCTCGGTTTAGTGAATACAAAGCGAGAAAAGGCAGATTAAGAAGTTCCAGTTTATGAGCAATCCAGAACCAAACAAGATCATATTTTCGATAGTTAAATGGAACGCCGGCTGAGCCTGCGGCTTCACATAGCCACGCCGTTTACGGCGTGGTAAAGATGGTCAATAGATTCGCAGCCCGTTTTAACGGGCTTATAGTGGAGCAAAAGAG
>JBOGOW010000189.1:0-7322 GCA_050748285.1 Pyrinomonadaceae bacterium | reverse complement strand
AAGCTGCACAACTGCAGACATCATTTTTTCACTTTTCGTCTTTTTCACTCTTTCACTTTTTTATATGGCTGATTACGAAACAATTTCCGTCGAGGTGCGCGAACGCGTTGCCATTCTCACGATCAACCGACCGGATAAGCTGAATGCGCTGAACACCAAAGTGCATTCCGAGGGCGTTGCTGCATTGAACGAACTTCGAAACGATGAGAATGTTCGCGTGCTTGTGATCACCGGCGCGGGCGAAAAGTCGTTTATCGCCGGCGCTGACATAAGCGAATTTGCGGGCCGCACACCGGTCACGCAGCGTAATACTTTTCAAGAGCGTTCGCTATTCAATGCGATCGACACGTTTCCAAAACCGGTGATCGCTATGGTCAACGGCTTCTGTCTCGGCGGCGGAAACGAATTGGCTCTTGCATGCGACCTTCGCGTCTGCTCGCCGAACGCGCGCTTTTCGCAGCCGGAGATCAATCTCGGGATCATGCCCGGCGGCGGCGGAACGCAGCGGCTTTCGCGTCTTATCGGCGAAGGTCGTTCTATGGAAATGATGCTCACCGGCGATATGATCGACGCCGAAACCGCGCACAAATTCGGCCTTGTAAATCATATTTACGAATCGGAAGAACTCGTATCGAAAACTATGGAGCTTGCCGGAAAAATAGCCGAAAAAGCACCTATCGCGTTGCAGCTGTGCAAAGAAGCGGTAAAATTCGCCTCGCGGTCAAACCTCGACGAAGGCCTCCGCCGCGAAGTCGATCTATTCGCGATTTGCTTTTCAACCGAAGACAAAACCGAAGGCGTCGCCGCATTCCTCGAAAAACGAAAACCCAATTTCAAGGGCAGGTAACACTATTCGTTTTTCACTATCCGCTATTCGCTATTCCGAACCGGCATGATTTACAGGTTCGGTTCTGATGCTTGACGCGTCTCAATTATTTAGCTAAATTCGAAACTTCCCGCAATTTGCATTTTGCATCTTGCGTTCAACAAACGGGGACGTAGCTCAGCTGGGAGAGCGCTGCAATGGCATTGCAGAGGTCAGGGGTTCGATCCCCCTCGTCTCCACCAATTTGCAAAAGCCCGCACGTAAGTAAGGGCGGTATCGGGTCGCAGCTGGCGGAAGAATTTTTAGCCACAGATCACACAGATAGATACTGATAATTTTTTTACATCTTTGCGGCTTCGCGTTAAGTAGTAGAGAGTAAAGAGTAGAGAGCGAAGAGTGGAAATTTCTCTCCACTCTCCATTCTCCACTCTCTACTCTCTACTGTTTTTAATACACAAAAGCATTCGGCGTTGGGATGTCGCCGGTTAGACCGAATTGCTGTGTAAAGATGGCGTTGTTTGCGGTGAAGACATGCCATGTGTTGTCCGATGGACGGAATACGGCGAGATCGTTATTGCCGTCGCCGTCATAGTCTCCCGGAACAGGCTGGTCGCCGTTCAAGCCCCATTGGGTTATTGCAATCGTGAAGTCGGAGTTCAGACGATACCACGTGCTGTCCGACGGTCGGAACAATGCGTAGTCGTCCCTCCCAAGCCTTTGATCATGATCTTTGCTTTCCACATCGAACTGAACCACATTTGGCTCAGCAGTTCATCGCGGAGTTTTCCGTTAAAACTCTCGCATTTGCCGTTTTGCCACGGCTTGCCGGGAGCGATGAAGATCGGGGCTATTGTGTTCGCCGCAAGCCATTCGGCGGTGGACGCTGCGATAAACTCGCTGCCGTTGTCGGAACGGATCATCTCCGGGAATCCTCTTTCCCGACAAACTCTTTCAAGCACTTTCACAACAGATTTGGCCGTCATCGAACAGCCCACCCGCGAGCGGCCAGACATTCCCGTGTAAACTTATCCACAAGGTTGAGCATCTTCAGTTTTCGTCCCGATACAACCTGGTCGAACACAAAATCATACGTCCATATCTGATTCAGTCTCGTCGCCTTCGGCAATATCGCTGGCATCGCCTCACGCCGTTTTTTAGACCTTTTTCTCGCAAGCTGAAGTTTGAGTTTCTCCCACCATCGATGAACTCTTTTGATGTTCACCACTTCGCCTGCCCGCACAACCATCACCCACACTCGCCGATACCCGAATCGCGGATACTTCATCGCATTCTCCTGAATCAGCGTCCGATACTCCCGCACCTCCTCCACATCCATCGTCCCGAACCTCTTCTTCCACGCATAAAACCCTCGTCTCGTGCACTCCCTTATCTCGGCAATACTCTCGTACCGCCTTCCCGCTCGCATCCGCCCCTCGCAAGATCCCGACGATCTGTTCCTCTGTTACTTTTTCCTCATTCCAAGAATCTCCTCCCTTTCTATTTGATCCTTGCTTTCCACCTAAGGTGATTTTACGAGAGCAGGTCGGGAGGTTTACATTTCGAACTGTCCGACTATCGCAGTTTCCATAAATTTCCACAAAGAGTTAAAAGAACATATAATTAGAAAAGTTATTCAACGCGCGCGAATGAAAAACCTAGTGCGTTTGTAATTCTACCGAATATGGCGAGTTTACGACTTTCAACAAGTCTTCAGCAGAAAATGATCCTCACGCCGCAATTGCGTCAGCGGATCGAAATGCTGCAGATGACGACGGTCGAATTGAATGAGTTGATCGAACAGGAGTTAGTAGAAAATCCTATACTCGAAGAGGTACAGACGGGCGAAGAGGATCTCGATATTCCTGAAAATATTCTCGATCAAAACTCTGAAGGCGACGAAAATCATGTCGTGTTGAACGGCACCGATCCATCCGGCGGTGAAAATTCTGAGATCGATTTTGAAGCGGCCGCAGGCGTCGATTCTGAAATCAGCGAGACTACAGACGGTGAATCATCGGACGCCTTTGACGAGATCGATTTTGGCCGTGAATTTCAAGACTATCTCGATCCGGGTTATAAAACGCAGGAAGTCGAGTATAAGGAAGATGCTCCAAGCTTTGAGCAATTCCTGACGCGTGGGCCGTCGTTGAGCGAACATCTCGAATGGCAGCTTCACCTGCTGGATATTTCTGAAAAACTCAAAACTGCTTGTGAAAGTGTTATCGGGAATCTGGATGATGACGGCAGGCTCGCCGCTGCGACCGAAGACATCGCAGAGCTTTCCGGCTGTTCGCTAGAAATGGCGGAGCAGGCGCGCGCCGTTGTAATGTCCCTTGAACCGGTCGGCTGCGGAGCTATAAGTGTGCACGAATGTCTGGTCGCCCAATTGGAAGCGGCGGGTGAATTCGATTCGCTTGCGGTGCGGTTGGTAACAGACCATCTTCCCGACCTTCAGCCGCATCGTCTTCAACACCTTGCTAAAGCAACGGGCGAAAGCCTGGAAACGCTCGATCAAGAACTTAACCGCATTAAACTGCTCGACCCGTTTCCCGGTCGCCGTTTTTCAGGCGAGGATGCGGCCTATATCGCACCGGAAGTTTACATCGAAAAGGTGGACGAAGAATACGTGATCTATTTCACCGACGAAGGAAATCCGCGTCTAAGAATCAGCAATACCTACAACCAACTTTTAGGACAAAATGACACGTCGAAGGAAGCAAAAGATTTCATTAAGGATAAGATGCGCTCGGCGGTAGATCTGCTCAGAAATATTGAACATCGGCGGCAGACGATCTATCGCGTCGTCGAATGCATAGTCCGCAAGCAGGAGGAGTTTCTCGATCACGGCGTTCAGGCATTGAAACCGATGATGCTAAAAGACGTTGCCGAGGATATCGGGATGCATCTTTCGACCATTTCGCGCGTGGTAAATCGAAAGTATGCACATACGCCGCAAGGCGTGATTGAGATTCGCCGGTTTTTCAGCGAGGGGATGCTCAATGAGGACGGAGAGGAAGTTTCTACGCGAATTCTGAAGCTGCAGATCAAGAAAATCGTTGAAGAAGAAGATACGAAACAACCGCTAACAGATGAAGATATAGTCAAGCTTTTATTAAAAGACGGCGTGAAGCTTTCGCGCCGGACGGTTGCAAAATACCGCGATCAAATGAATATTCCGGGCTCGCGGGAACGCAAGACCGTGGTTTAGCATACAGTGATTTCGAATCGCTGTTCCGACCATCGAGGGAGATCTATGAAATTCGAATATTCAGGAAGACATATTGAAGTAACGCCGGCGATCCGTTCGCATGTCGAGACACATTTCGAACGGATCGATCATATTTTTGGGACGAGGCCGATCCGTGCTCATGTGATAATCGAGGTTGAGCGCGGCAGAAGCCTTTCGGAGATCGTCGTCAATTGGCGAAACGATGTGCTCACCGCAACGACACGAAACGCGGATATGTACAAATCGCTTTCGATGTCGATCGACAAGATCGAAAAGCAGGCTCTCAAACTGAAGAACAAGGTGATCGACCGGTCGCACAAAGCTAAAAAAGCCGGAACGTCGATATCAAAGAAAGCTGACGGAGACGGGCGACCCGCGTCCAATCGGATCGTTAACGAAAAGCGATATGCCGTAAAGCCCGTGTTGCCGGAAGAAGCGGCCTTAATGCTAAAAAATAAAAAGGACAATTTCCTTGTTTTTAGAAATGCCGAAACCGAAAAGATCTCGGTGATCTACCAGCGCAGCGATGGAAATTTTGGACTGATCGAACCGTAATGGCGGCGAAAAGAAAACAAAAAAAAAGGGAAAGGTCGCGACTGATCATAATCACCGGTCTGAGCGGGTCGGGCATGAGTTCTGCGACGAATGCATTTGAAGACCTCGGTTACTTTTGCGTCGATAACTTGCCGTTGACTATTCTTTCGACCTTTACGAAATTGCTTTTGCCGAAGTCCGATTCGACGCCGGCGATCGAACAAGCGGCATTGATCGTCGATTTCCGCGAGCGGCATTTTCTTGCCGATTTCGCGGACGAAATAGAACGATTGAAACGCAAGGGACTCGATCCGTTCATTGTTTTTTTTGAGGCGTCGGACGAGGTTTTGCAGCGTCGGTTTTCGGAAACGCGACGACCGCATCCGGCGGACGACGGCAAAGGGCTGCGTTCCGCGATCAAGAAGGAACGGAAGACGATGGAGCCGATTCGAAAAGGTGTAGATCTGATTGTGGACACCTCGGAACATACGGTTCACACCCTTCGGCGGTTTCTTCTTCAAGAATTCGGTGTTGACGGAAAATCGGCTCCGCTGAAGGTTCAGCTGCTTAGCTTCGGACATAAATTCGGTAATCCGCGCGACCTTGACCTGATGTTCGATGTGCGGCATTTGCCGAATCCGTATTTCGAACCGAAACTGAGAGACCTTTCGGGGACAGACAAGGCTGTAATAAAATATCTAAAAGATCAAAAAGAAGTGAACGAAACGATCAAGCGTTTTGCGTCGCTGCTGCGATATCTTTTGCCCTTTTACGAACGTGAGGGAAAATCATATTTGACAATCGGGATCGGATGCACAGGCGGGCGGCATCGTTCTGTTATGGTCGCGAATGAGATCGCGGATGACCTGAAACGCTCGGGCTCCGACATTTCAATTGTTCACCGCGATATGCAAAAATAGTAAAAAGATGAGTGTAAAAATTGGTGGAGTTGTAATTTCGCATGGGCAGGTGGCAAATGAATTGCTTTCGGCGGCGGAGACGGTTGTGGGCGAGCTCGGGCATATCGCCGCGGTGTCGATCGGGTGGCACGATGACGTCGAGGCTGCTCAGATCGAGATCGAACGAGCGATCAAACACGTTTCGCAGGGAAAAGGCGTGTTGCTGATGACGGATATGTTTGGCGGAACACCGACCAACATGGCTGCGATGTTCATCAAGGACAATGAGGTCGAACTGGTTACAGGCGTAAATCTTCCGATGGTGTTGAAGCTGGCAAACCAAAACGGCGAAACGACGCTTGCCGAGGTTGCAAAGGCGGTCGAGGAACAGGGAAAACAGAGCATCCATCTGACAAGCTCGCTGCTTGAAGTTCATAAGACCGTTTAGCAAATGATCGAGGCCGCCGTTACTTTGAACAACCCGCTCGGGCTTCACGCGCGTGCTGCCGCAAAGGTCGTTGCGGTCGCCAATACTTTTGAAAGCAACATCACTATCGAACGTCCGAGCTGCGGGCGAACGGCAGATGCCCGTTCGATACTCAGCTTGCTCAAACTAGGAGCGAAATTCGGATCGAACCTTGTGATAAAAGTAAACGGCGGCGATGAGGAAGCGGCATTGAATGCGATGCTCGAACTTTTTGAGCTGGGATTTGGAGAGAACTAAACCGTGGATGGCAATAGGGAAAATAAAAAGGTTTCGCTGATCGGTGTTCCGCTAGGATTTGGAGCCGGTCAGACGGGCAGCGAGCTCGGCGTCGAAGCGATGCGAACCTCGCGGTTTCGCGGAAAGCTTCTGACCGAGCATCTGCGCGATCTCGGTTACGAAGTGATCGATGATGTCAGCATCGACGTCGTGCGGCCCGAAAAGGCGGCCTCCGAAAATGAGAATCCGAAATACCTAAAAGAAATCCTGGCGACTTTCGAGAAGCTTGCGCCAAAGGTTACGGAAGTTCTCGGCGATGGAAGTTTGCCCGTGATACTCGGCGGCGATCATTCGATTGCGATCGGTTCGTTTTCGGGTGTTGCCTCGCACTATCGCGCGAAGGGTGAAGACGTGGGGCTGATCTGGTTCGACGCTCACGCTGATATCAATACGCCCGCGACCTCGCCATCGGGCAATATTCATGGGATGCCGCTTTCGGTTTTGCTTGGCGAGGGAGACGCGAGCCTTGCAAATCTTTGCGGGTTTTCCCCAAAACTGAAACCCGAATTTTTTGCACATGTCGGCGGGCGAGATTTTGACGAAGGCGAACGCCGACGCGTTCACGAGCTCGGGCTTTTCGATCATTTCTTTACGATGAGCGACATCGATAAACGCGGTATGCTGGCGTGCGTCGAAGATGCGATTGCGATTGCATCGAAAGCGGGCGGCGGTTATGCCGTAACCTTCGATGTCGATATGATCGACCCGCGCTTTGCACCCGGTTCGGGCACGCTTGTTCGCGGCGGCACGACCTATCGCGAAGCACATCTCGCGCTCGAAACCATCGCGGCACATGGCGGCATGCGTTCTTTCGAAATCGTCGAGGTCAACCCGCTCCTCGACCAATCAAACATCACCGTAGAACTCGCCTGCGAACTCATCCTTTCAGCATTAGGCAAGACGATTCTCTAAACAGTTCGGCTCTTCGACACGGCCGTTGTTTCGATCAAAACGCGTTTTGTGGGTATCGTAAATAGCCTTGCGACCCGATACAAAGCCGATTGTTCGCCGAATAATGCACGCGTTCCATTGCAAAAGCCCGCACGTAAGTAAGGGCGATACGCGCATCTC
>JBOGOW010000188.1:0-7336 GCA_050748285.1 Pyrinomonadaceae bacterium | reverse complement strand
GGATACGCGTTGGTCGGCTTCATCGGTGCGGGCATGGCGAAAACGCAAATCGCACGCGACGAAGCGACAGCATCCGTAGCATTTTATTTGCTGACATATGCGATCACGAATTTGGGCGCCTTTGCGATCATCACTTTGCTCGGGCAAAAGAACGACCGCCGCACCGAATTCGAAGATTTCAACGGTATCGGCTTTAAGTCTCCGCTGCTTTCATTCACGCTTTCGCTTTTTATGCTCAGTCTTTTGGGCTTGCCGCTGACCGCAGGCTTTATCGGCAAAGTGCTGGTCTTTCGCCCGGCGCTCGAAGCGGGGAACACGCTGCTCACCATCGTGGTCGTCGCTGCCGTTTTGAATACCGCGATCTCTGCCTATTATTATTTGCGGCTTATCGTCGTGATGTTTTTCCGCGAACGCATCACCGAATGGGCGAAACCAAAACTCTCAACGGCATTTTCTGCGGTATTATTGATCGCCGTGATCGGCGTTCTTTATTTGGGTGTATTTGGTGATCGGGTTATACAGAAATTCTCACAGCCGATGTCCACCGTAGGAGCAAATTTGCGTTGAGCTCGGAATACAAATTGATAGATATTTCAAGCTGGCCGCGCCGCACGACCTTTGAGTTTTTCAGCGATTACGAAGATCCTTTTTTTAACATCACCGGCAATGTTGACGTAACCGAACTTCGACAATTTTGCAAGCAAAATGAACTTTCATATTCGCTCGCCGCACTTTTTATTTCACAGAAGGCGGTAAACGCGATCCCGGAATTTCGCCAACGTTTACTTGACGGCAAAATAATTGAATATGCTTCGGTCGATTCGACGCAGACGACCTTAAACGACGACGAAACATTTTCGTTTTGTTATTTCGAAAATCGTTCGGACATTTTCGAATTCGACGCAGCGGGACGTGCCGCACGAGAAAAATATCTAAAACTGAAAACGTTCGATGTCGAGACAGATCGAATCGATCTGATCTATTATTCGGTGATTCCCTGGATTTCTTTTACGAGTTTCAAACACGCAAGCAGGTCAAACAATCTGCAAACCGTTCCGCGGATCGTTTTCGGAAAAGTTTATAGCGATGGAGCGCGAGAGAAAATGCCGATCTCGGTCGAGGTTCATCATGCGTTGGTTGACGGCATTCACGTCGGCCGCTATTTTGAATTTTATCAGCGGGCGGTCGACGAGCTTTCGAAAACAAACGCCGCGAACTTGCAGCACGCCAAGATTTGATGAACCAACTCCACGCATTTCAACAAGCCATCGGTGAATTTTGGATACCGACGATCTATGAAACAAAAATTCGCAAGATGCGAACGCGCTCGTTTGAATTAGCAGTGCCGGAACGCGAAAACTCACCCGAGATAATGCACACGCTGCTGGGGGTCGAATTGAAAATCGGTCGAAAGCGGATGGCATGCCCCGATCTTTCGACCGCGCGATATCTTCAAATATTTGCCCGAATCGGCTGTCGAAACGTCGCGGTGCCCTATGACATCACCGTGATTTCATCGATCGCCGATGAACTCGAGACTGCCTGGCACCGCACCGTTCTGATAATCGAAGAATTTAATCGCGATTCAACGCCGCAGGCAAAAGGCAGAATGCGGTCGCAGGTTATTCGGGCGATGCGCGAAGAGATCGCAAAGATCGGTGCGGGCACCAACATGCCTTTGTTCAATAAATCAACCAAGCAAAGAGAAGATTGATATAATCATCAAAGGTTATTGAAATTCGCGTTTCGAATTTCAGAAAGGTTAACTTATTATTAACTTTTATGTTCGATTGTGCCCCGAATACAGAAATTATCGAAGGACTGCCGTGGCCGTATAACAAGCAGGCGTTTTGCCTTTTCGAGCCGGTCGAAAGAACCGTCCCGCACGCGAAGGTGCTGATCGTAAATACGCTCCTGCGGTATGAAACGGACCTGTCACCGCTCGCTCATACAGAATGGAACGGCACGCTCGAATCCAAGCTGCGGTTCGAAAACAAGGTTTCCGGGTTGGCATGTAATAACATCGCCGAAAATGTAAAACGACTGGTGCAAAACCCGCGCACGATGACCGTGCATCTTTCCGAACTCGCACGAGCCGCGAAGGATTTCGAACCGGACGCCATTGTGATGAGCGGCACGTTCAGCGATTTTGATTTTTACAATCCCGAACATCTTTCCGATTTCAGACGATTCATTCATTCGACCAAAATTCCTGTCCTGGCTATTTGTGGTTCGCATCAGCTCGTCGGGTTTTCATTCGGCTGCGAGCTGAAAACCCTCGACGATCTTGACGCCAGTGAAAAGCGAATGGATCGAGTCGTTGAATACCAATACCGTTTCGTAAAAATTTTAGATCGAACGGATCCGATATTTGGCGGCATCAATGATCCTGATTCCGACACTTGGCAGGATTACACAAAAAACGACAGCATCTTGCGCGTTTGGCAAAATCACGGCATACAGGTCGAAGGCGTCCCCAACGAATTCAAGTTGCTCGCAACGTCATATCTATGCAGAAATCAGATGATGGTCAAGCGTTCGGGCGGACAGCTTATTTACGGAGTCCAATTCCATCTCGAAAAATCATTCGAAGATTGGACAAAAAATCCGACCCATTGGGAACATCCGAACGAATCGCGCGATGGCCGAATGCTGTTCGAGAATTTTCTAAAACTCGCTGTACAACACGGAATTCGTTAATAACTTGAATTACGAAATTCAAAACACGATATCTATGGCAGAGCTTTTGCCTTTTCTATCATTTCATCGGGATTCGCCCGAAACCAATAGTTTTCAGTCAAATTCAACCATCGAACGGCTCCGTTTGAGTCGATCAGGAACTCCGCAGGCCGAGCAATGCCCTTGCCATCTTCGCCCTCGCCTTCGTGTACCAAATCGTAGCGCCGAATTGTCTCTAAATTAGGATCTGACAAGATCGGAAAAGTGAGGCCATACCTCTCGGCAAGATCGTGAGAGGTCGCGGGCGGATCGACGCTGATCGCGACGGGCGTTACGCCGGCGGCTGTAAATTTATCGATGTTTTGCTGTATTCCCCGCAACTCGGAGATGCAGAACGGTCACCAGTAGCCGCGGTAAAACACGAGCAGCACGCCTTTTTTGTCAGCCAACAAAACAGCCAGCGAAACATTTTTGCCACCGGTATCCGCAAGTGTAAAGTCGTGTGCCTTTTGCCCAACATGCGGAGCACCTGTCGATTTAGGCAGCCACGTTGCCGCTACAAAAGCTGCGAAAACAAACAGCCCCAGTGAAGCCACGCCGACCAGCGCAAGAATCGACGTTACGATCTTCGAGATTTTTCCGTACCCGGTCGCAAATGCTCGTCGCAGGCCGATAAAAACGAAAACGAACGCGATCGCAAATAAAATCAAATTCAGCCATGGCTCGTTTCGCGTTGATTCGAGTTGCGCAAAGATCAACGGATAGCTAACTAATCCGAACAAGCAGAGCAGCAAACCAACCCATATTTGCCAATTAAAACCGTTTGTATTCATACGTTTATTTAAATCAATTCAAAAAAAACTTCTCAGGCACGTTTTCCAGCGTGTTCTTATGAAGATTCTGCAACTTTCTTCGGCTCGGCAGATTGGCATGGGCAACATCGATGCCAAGTGCGTCCAACTGTTACATCCCTTTTCGTGCTTGTCCGTCTGCCTCGCCGCCACCAACTCACCAAATCTTATCCGATCCAGTTTGCCGATGATCTGCGAAAATAATGTTATATTTGTCATAAGAATGGCCTCGTTTTTTGTCCAACCTCAAACATACTCTTTGAGTTGAAAACTCACCATTCTTTTCCTTCCTCCTAAAATCGTTTAGGACGCTATTGGTTCAAAAAAATAATTCTATCGCAATGGAACAGGAGCTAAAAGTATATGCGACGCGAAAAATTAAATGCGGACGAACTTGAGAGCGGCCTTACAAGCCTCGCCGGTTGGACAAAAAGGGAAGAAACAATAGTCGGGAAATTCGAATTTTCGAATTTTGCGGACAGCTTGAAGTTTGTAAACAAGATCGGCGAATTGGCCGAAGCCGCCGATCATCATCCCGACATTACGTTCGGTTGGGGATATGCGGAAATCGCGTTGACGACGCATGACCGCGGCGGCGTAACTGACGTTGACCTTGCACTCGCTTCGAAAATAAATGAGATCGAAAGCTAATTCAGTTCCGTGCAGGCGAGAGCAAAGTCTTTCTCGATATTGATCTCCGGCTCGCGAAATTTCGATGCTGCAAAATCGAATTGCCGATCGATCTTTGCCACGCCATAGAAACAATTTTCGCCGGCGCGGTATGTGAATGCCGCTGTTACGCTTTTGGTTTTTTTTCGCTCAGGCACGTCGCTGCTTGATTCGCTCCAGTCATCGCTCGCAAAATAAAATCTTACGAGTTCGACTCCCGCTTTACGAATTGCGGCAATCGCTTTTTCTTTTAAGTTTGCGCTGACGAATGATCCTTTATTTGGCGTCAATTTAACATCGGCTGTGCCGCGAAGCAGGATCGAATCGAAGGCTGAATCGAGTTTTTGATATGCCGAATTGCCCTTTGGCAACTCAAGCGTGATGACGGCGGTCGCGAGATTCATCGTCAGCGAGCGCGGAAAAACATTCGAATTTGCAAGCCGCAATTCATTTTGCCACACGCCATGATTCGAAGCTGCGACTCGGTCGAGGAATACCGGAATAGCCGCATTCCGACCGGGAAGTCCGGGTGCAAGATTGATCTTCAATTCGCTTGCGGCGAGGTCTTCCTTTCTGAAAATAATGACATAGCGGTTCAGAGCCGAAATGTCGCCCTGCGGCGCGATCTCCGCGAACAGTTGATATCGCGGCGAGCCGTCTTCGGCCGCTTCCGCCGGAACAACATAGTCGCCGAGCTTGCCGTTAAATTTAATGTATAGCCAGAGCGGTTCGCCATCGGCAACGCGCGTAACGACATGCTGTTTCGCATCTGTAAAGTTTGGATATTCCGCGCCCGCAAGCGCCATCTGGACATCGACATTCATTATTGCTGGTTTTGGCTTAACTGCGGACGTTATTCCTTCGGCTTCCTGCTTAGCTTTTTCGCGCTGTTCCGCTGACCTTACCGCTTGATCACGACGCTTCTGAAACCGTTCGCGTGCTCCTTCCTGACCGAAAACAGATGATGTGAAAATGAGAACAAAGACCATCGTTGAAATAAATAACGCGCGGCGGCGAAAACCAAGTTCGAATAATTGCATAATTTAATTGTAACACGAAGGAGGGCGAGTAAAGTTGCGAACCCTGCATCCGAAATTGCCAGGCAGCGATATATTCGTTAGTATTACTGCTTTGTTTGGACAGCATTTTTACTTTTAATTCGAGAGAGAAATTTATGACAAATGTATCTATTACGGTCGCGCATGGCGATGGCATCGGGCCGGAAATAATGGCGGCGACACTGCAAATTTTGAAAGAGGCCGGTGCGCGGCTTGATATCGAGACGATAGAGATCGGCGAAAAAGTTTATCTTGCGGGCAATGCGGCGGGAATCGCGCCGGAATCGTGGGAATCTCTTCGGCGGACAAAAGTTTTTCTGAAAGCGCCGATCACGACTCCGCAGGGCGGCGGTTTTTCGTCGCTCAATGTGGCGGTGCGAAAGACGCTCGGGCTGTATGCAAATGTGCGTCCGTGCGTTTCGTATCACCCGTTTGTTTCGACCAAGCATCCGGTGATGGACGTCGTTATCGTCCGCGAAAATGAGGAAGACACATACGCCGGCATCGAATATCGCCAGACCGATCAGGTCGAGGAATGTTTGAAACTGATCTCGCGTCCGGGGTCGGAGAAGATCGTCCGCTACGCGTTTGAATATGCGAAAAAGTTCAACCGAAAAAAGGTAACCTGCTTTATAAAAGACAATATTATGAAGCGGACCGACGGTTTGTTTCATCGCGTTTTTGACGAGATCGCACCGGAATATCCGGGCATCGAGGCCGATCATTGGATCGTCGATATCGGCTCGGCAAAGATGGCCGATACGCCGGAAAATTTTGACGTGATCGTGATGCCGAATCTTTACGGCGACGTTCTTTCTGATGTTGCGGCTCAGATCGCGGGTTCGGTTGGCTTGGCCGGTTCGTCAAACATCGGTGAAAAGGTTGCGATGTTCGAGGCGATTCACGGCTCGGCCCCGCGTCGTGCAGGGCAGAATATGGCAAATCCGTCGGGACTTTTTCTAGGCGCGATCCTGATGCTCGTGCATATCAATCAACCCGACGTTGCCGAAGCCGCACACAACGCATGGCTGCGAACAATCGAAGACGGCGTGCATACATACGATATGTATAAGGAAGGCGTTTCGAGCGAAAAGGTCGGCACGAAGGAATTTGCCGAAGCGGTAGTTTCAAGGCTCGGCCAAAAACCGGAAACGCTGAAACCGGTTGAATATGTCGCCAATGTTGTCGATGAAAACCCAAAACCGATCTATTCAACCCCGACGCCGCAGAAAAAAGAACTCGTCGGCGTCGATATTTTTCTTGATTGGTGGAAGGGTTCGTTCTACGGCGTCGCTGACGAACTCGGTGCATTGGTCGAAGCCGTGAACGGCGACGGCCTGAAACTCCAATCAATCGCCAACCGCGGCGTAAAAGTCTATCCCGGCGGCCAACCCGACACCTTCACCGTCGATCATTGGCGCTGCCGCTTCGTGTCGGAATCAGGCGAAGGAAACGCCGTGAACAATAACCAACTGATTTCGCTTCTGCAAAGATTAAACGAAGCTCGACTCGACGTTATCAAAACCGAAAACCTTTATAACTTCGATGGAGCCAAAGGCTATTCGGCGTAAGAGACTTGCAGAAGCCCGCACGAAGCAAGGGCGAAACTCTCGACTTGATCATATCGCCCTTCGTCCCACTTGGGACGTTAAAATGTCCAAAGTGGGACGGCCTAACCATTTGGCATCACTGGTTTTATCGGGCAAAATCGTCCCACTTAACCAGAGAAAAGACGTTAATGGGACGATTTTTGCTAAATATTGCACCTGCTGCGTTTAACCCGTCTCCACTAACTGTTTTTGAAACACCGGCGATCAGCTGCTCAACCTGTGTCTGTAAAATTTCAAAGATCGCAGCCGAGAGCCAAGGCCTCGACGTCTCCAGCCATTGTATCACATTTTGTTGTTTGTGCAATAGATGCAACTATTTTTCGGGAGCTTTGAAAAACCAGGTGCTCCGTTCCAGAACATGCGTTGAGAGGTTTCTTATTCGTGCATTCGTGGCAAAAAACAGAAAAATCGGCCACGAATGCACGAATAAGAGTCAGCTCGGACAAGTGTTAGGTCCAAAACGGCATGA
>JBOGOW010000187.1:0-7338 GCA_050748285.1 Pyrinomonadaceae bacterium | reverse complement strand
CTATACAGGAGATAATACATAGCCTCATTTACGGCCCTCGTCATTCCATATCGAGCCGCCCGTTTTCGAAATCTTTGAATCGTCCTTTCGCGGCGCCTGCCGTCGAAGTTGTGCGACCACGTCATTCTGTCGCTCCACACTATCAGGGAAAGATCCGTGTGTTCGCTTAGCCATTCGCAAATCTTGCGGTCGTAAAAATTTTCGTTTCCGATAAACGCGGTTTTCAACATTATCTTGCGGCGGAACTAACGCCTTTCACCTCTGCATTGTCGTAAATATGCTGTTTAACACTCTCGTTGGAATGGCCCATGCCGTAGATGCGTCCGAAGACCTCGACCGAAGCGAGCTTAGCCACAAAATACGGATCCTGCGTTTGTTGAAGATACGCCTGAACCGTGCTTGAAAGCCCCAAACTTTCGGCGACCCAGCCGTTTCTGAAAAATCCGTCCTTGATATTCAGAAATTTATGCCCGTACATCGGAAACCCTTGTTTCTTTTTTCGCACTATCTGATCAGGCAGATATTTTTCGGCGGTTTTACGCACGATCCATTTGTCGATCAGGAACGGATGCTTGTAATTGTAAAATCGCGGCGTGCGCCCGATCTTGAATTTCGACGGGAGATTGACGGCAAACTTAACGATCTCTTCATCCAAAAACGGGAACCGTGCTTCGATCGACGACATCATTCCCATTCTGTCGTTTCTGTGAAGCAGCGTGATCAGATGTTCTCTCAACATTTTGATCGTCATATACTGTTCGCGCCGTTCGCGTTTTGATAGGCCATTCAGCTTTTCGTCCGCCCGCTGCTCAAGCTGCTGCAATTCAAAACCGCTTACGACCTTGTTCAGGAACGCGATCGGCGTGTTGCCATTTTGGCCGAATACATAAGAATGAAGTTTTGGATACACCTTATATAAGGACTCGACCATGTTTTTTGGGAACGCAGCAAGTGAATCGTATCGCTGCGTCAGCAGCGTCGGATAACCAAGGAACAGCTCGTCGGCCCCCTCGCCGGTGAGTACGGCTTTCACGTTGGAATCGCGTGCAAGTTGGGCGACGTTTGAAAAGGGAATCGAATTCACATGTATAACGATCGGGCAATCGTAATGATACGTTACGTCAGCCCAATCGCGGAGCATCATCTCCGGTTCAAAACGATACTCGTAAACGTCTTTCCCGATGTGTTTGGAAAGCGCCTGCACGTCGCTAAATTCCGAATATTTGCCGACGACGTTTGCTGTAAACAATTTAATATCCGAGTTATATTCAGATGCAACTGCGGAGATCATGCTCGAATCGATACCGCCACTGACAAACGCGCCGACCGGAACGTCGCTTATCAGCATCTTGCGAACCGCATCGTTGAACATCCTGTCGAAGTCCTGCAATATCTGACCGGTATCTTTTCGATCCAGTTCGTTGTAGTAGTTTGCATCGAAATCATCGACAACATCGTAGTAAATAACTTCCTTGGGTTCGCCTTCTTTTTTTATTCGGAGATAGCTTCCGGGCCCGACCGATTTTACGCCTTTGAAAAGTGTGTATTCGGCGGATTTCTCCGCCATGTTGTTGGCGGCAAAAAGCGTCCGGATCGGATCGGGCTGAAGTCCCAGAGTTCTGGCAATTGCTTTTATCTCCGATGCCCAGTAGATCGCCCCATCCGCTTCGTAAAAATAAAGCGGCTTAATGCCCATTCGGTCGCGCGCTAGCCAAAGCGTTTCTTCGACTTCATCGTAAAGTGCGAACGCGAACATTCCCTGCGTCGTTTTCAGGCATTTTTCAATACCATCAAGAATCAGCGAGTAGAATAGTACCTCAGTATCCGATGTGGTCTTAAACTCAACATCAAACTCCTTCTGAAGCCGCGTCCGATTTTCCTGAAAGTTGTATATTTCGCCGTTGTAAATAAGCGAATATCGATCATTCGAAAAAGGCTGATTTGCCGCGTCCGACAGATCCAAAAGGCTCAGCCGATTATGCGCAAACGCAATCTTGCCGCGCAGTTCGAAACCGAAGTTATCCGGCCCTCGATGGTGCATCACCATACCGAGCTGCTTAACTATTTCTAAAGAAGCGTCACCACCGCCTCGCTGGAACATTCCGGCTATTCCGCACATATCAGTTTCCCGTTTTCCTCGTCATAACAAAATCCAGTATCGCGTCGGCCATGCGTTCGCCGCATTTCCCGTCCTCAAACCCGCAGACATATTCGACTATCCATCGACGTTCGTCTCGATGAAGTTCGGGGTTTGCGATATAAGTTTTGATCGCCAGAACCATCTCGTCAAAATCATTTACAAGATAGACACCGCCCGATTCAGCTATCGGCTTGAAATGCGTCCATTCGTGATTTATTTCCTTGATAAGCTGCTGATCGGCTTGCCCCGGCTGCGGGTCAAAATCAAGATTCACAACCGGCGTATCAAAAATAGCGGCGTCTATCGTGACCGTGGATGAAAGGTTTACAACAACGTCTGCATGCCTGAATGTGTTTATCCACTCCACAACCTGATTTTCGTCCTGCGACCTCTTGTTTACGCCTTTTCCGGCATTCGGAGTCGTTTGAAGCCTTGTCACATTTTTGAAAGGTTCGAACAACTTTTTCATCTCGGCATTGTCATGGATCGGATGCGGACGGACTAGTAATTGGACATTGCCCAGCTCGCCCGCATCAATGCGTTTTGCCAACCGGAGCGCGCCGTGATGTTCCATTAAAAAATTTGGTGAGCCAACAGCATAAACTATGATCGGAATATTCGGATCCAAATTCTGCTGTGCGCAAAACTCTTCTCTCGTTCTAAAAAATCTTTGTTGCTGCGTTAAGTCAAACTGCGGTGCGCCAACAACATAAACCGGGGACAGTTTAGTTTGCGGATAAAACTCGTGAAGCTCCTTCTTTGCTTTTTCGTTCCATACAATATAGCCGTCGTAATTGAATACCATCCTGTTTTTGGTCGAGATATTGTCCCAGGATGGGATATAGGCAATTGTAGGTATATTGAGTTTTTTTGCGGCAGAAAATATAGCCGGCTGTTCAAATTGAAATGGACCCGTCGAAACGATCACGTCCGGTTTTTCGTTTCGTAATCGAATTTCCGCCTCTTCAGAGCGGGGATATGCTAACAGCCATTTTTCGAGATATTTCTCCAGCAGTGCTTCGGTTCGGAGTAAAGAGAGAAATCTTGCCGGAACCTTTAACGCACGAATACGCAATGCCAGCTGACTATCACGTCGATGCTTCATCATGCTCATTCTGCTTGGAAGCCTATATCGGTAATCCCAAACATACTCGTTAAGACGCCGGACGAAATTATGACGAAGCTCCCTGAATGGTCGTACCGCGGGAAATGAATGAGCCGTCGCTCCGCAGTATGTTTGAGACGACTGCGATTTCACCCCGTCCGATGAAGAGGTCCAAATATCCACCTCCGATTTTTGGGACAATTGATCGATCAACCCTGTATATCGAAAAACCCGATCAACCAACAACGAGGTCGAAAGAAGCAAGATGCGGCGGCCATGCACGTTGGATACAATTTTAGTTTGAGGTGTCAAAATGGATTGTTTAGACCCAATTTGTGCAAACTCGTTCCAATCGCCTAGTTGAGTTCTCAATGAGTCGGTGTTCACTAGATTTGCAACGCCCTGATTTGCTTATCGGTAAGGGAATCGGTTTCAAGGTTTGGCGGAAAAGTTATCAGTCTTTTCGACTGAGACGCCGGAGATGTAAACATGCAGGTGTACATCAATCGATCCTTCGTTCGTGCCTCGCCGCCCTTATGAAATCCTCTTGTATCCGCAAAAACAATCGTGCCTTTTTTCCCAACACCGGTTACCCATCGGTCTTTTGGGAAGACGGCGTTCATCTGTTCGTCGGTCGTGCGTCGAACTCCGCCCTCGATAAAATATTCGGGCTTGATCGCTCGGCTCGACCCTTTTCTGTGTGTTCCGGGCGCATAACTTATCGGCCCTGCTCCCTCATCGACGTCGTCAAGATAAAGGAACATTTTTAAAATGTAATTATCCTCGCGGTCAAAGTGCCAAAGCTGCGATTCGCGGGCAGCACCGTTTGAAGCAAAAGTTTTCCAAACATTGTAATAGCGGAGCTTAGCGATCATGCCAAAGTATGCGTTTGCAACGTTTAGCAGAGTATCGTTTAAGCCAAACCGTGCAAAAGCGCAGCCCGAATCAAAACTCAGTTCGCTGCCGAGCACTTCCCAATTGAATGTTTTATTTCCGATCTCTGATTCGTCATTTACCCGCGATCTCAAATTTTCGAACTCGCCAGTTTTGGCATCCAGCAAATTTTTTGTCGCCGTTTCCAATTCATCAAATTGCGAACCGTCGGCCAAAAGTTCGTTTATCGAACTAAAAGCAATCCCGTCTCGGTCGAGTGTGTTGACGATGCCTTTTTCGACCGCATTGAGTCCGCCGCCTCGGCCCAATTTGTAATCCAGCGTCGGCGAGAAATTCAAGCCGTAACGCCAAACCAGTTCCGTTCTTTTGAACGGCGCAAAAAGCGCTCGGATATTACGCATCGTTTCTTTTTCCCTCGATCGGCGGCGTGCTCGTCGCTTGCAAATCAGATCTTCGAAATCCAGGCGACAAAACCACGGGATGAAACGTTTGCATGCCATCAGTCAAATTCATAATATCCGCGGCGATCTTTTTGGTCGTTTTCATACACAAGAGAGTCTTAGTTTTTATTCGTTCATGCTCCATTCCGAGGCGATATGGTATTTGCCCCATTTTGGATTTAAATGCAGGTCGCCAAATTCGCCCGGAGCGGGAATGACCTGAAAACTCCCGCAAAGGCGTGGGAAATCCACCTGTCGCCCGCCGGCGACGATCCGGGCGCTGACGAAATATCTTCCCGGATATAACCCTATATCATCAATACGGCCGCGAACTGACGAACGGCCTTCAATTTTCCCGATGCGGAAACCACCGTGTTCCGATCGAAGCTGCATGATCGGCTCTCCGGCGGCGTCATGAATGATAACCTCGAACGATGGGTCGATTAGTGGTTGATTATATTTCGCATCCAGATCGAAACATATTGTGCCGCCAAGTGGAAAGGTGCTTGTTTCCGTACCGGATTCGTCAGAAAAAGCGAGCCGCGTCAGAAGAGCCTGTCCGGTGCCTGTCCGGTCATCCCAATCCGTGAGATCTACGTTAGTCGCGATCCGCGATTCGGACAAATATTCGCTTACAACCTTGCTCGGTACCCCTGTCTTATGCACGACGCCGTTTTTGAACAAGACGCATTGTTTGCAGATCTGCTGTATCGTGGACATGTTGTGACTAACGAGCAGCACGGTGCGGCCGTCACCGGCAACCTTTTCCATTTTTCCCAGACAGCGTTCCTGAAATGCTGCGTCGCCAACCGCAAGGACTTCGTCAACAATCAGGATCTCCGGGTCCAAATGCGCGGCTACGGCAAATGCGAGGCGAACCCACATTCCGCTGCTGTAGCGCTTGACGGGCGTATCGATGAAATTCGCAAAACCGGAAAAATCGACGATCTCGTCGAACTTTTTTCTTATCTCCGCTTTTGTCATTCCAAGGATAGCTCCGTTCAGGAATACATTTTCGCGGCCCGTAAGCTCCGGGTGAAAACCGGTGCCGACCTCGAGCAGGCTGGCAATACGGCCTTTTACCCGAGCCTCTCCGCTGGTCGGAGCAGTAACACGAGACAGTATTTTTAAAAGCGTGCTCTTGCCCGCACCGTTGCGGCCGATGATCCCAAGCACCTCGCCCTGATTCACATTGAACGAGACATTTTTGAGCGCCCATATTTCATCGGAATCGGATCCGTTCGATCCATTTTTCTCTTCCCTTCGGTCATGTCCGACCCTTGAAAGCGGATCGGACTTGCCTCGGAGTTTTGCCCATTGCCGACTAACGTCATCGACAAGCCGCTTGCTGCCGATAACGCCGAGCCGGTACGACTTTGAAAGGTCTTCGATTTGAATTACGGTTTTTGACATCTAATTAAATTGAGTTCGGATCAATAATGATATTCAATAGTGGCTTTTTCATACGGTGTCCATAAACGTCTTTTCGACGCGATTAAACATTACTACCCCAACGGCGAGAATCAGCAAGGTCGTCACTGCGGAATAACCGAGCAGTTCCCAACTGAATGTGCCGCTTCCAAGAAACGCATATCGAAATGTTTCGATGATCGAGGTCATCGGGTTCAATACGATCAGCCAGCGATATTCTTCGGGAATTTTTGACAGCGGAAAGATCACCGGCGTCGTGTACATCAAGAGCTGAGTCCCGAATTGAACCAGAAACCGAAGGTCGCGGTAACGGGTAGTCAGAGAAGATACGATGATGCCCGATCCCAAGCCCAGCGCAGCCATCATCATCAGCAATACCGGAAGCAATAACAGAATCGGTTTTGGCCCGATCTCGCTACCGTTTGCAAAAAAGTAAAAAAAGAATCCAAGGAATAAACATAGCTGTATGCCGAACTTGATCAGATTGGATATAACTATAGATATAGGCACGGCAAGTCGCGGAAAATATACCTTTCCGAAAATACTCGCATTCGCGTTAAACGTTTCTGAGGTTTTTGTCAGGCAATCCGCAAAATAGTTCCATGCCGTTACCCCGGACATATAAAAGAGAATTTTTGGAAGCCCGTCTGTCGATATCTGCGCGATGTTCCCAAAAATAATAGTAAACGTCAGTGTTGTAAGCAGCGGCTGAATAACGAACCATAGCGGACCGAGAATTGTCTGTTTATAAAACGAAACGAAATCCCGTTTAACAAACATGAATACGAGATCCCGGTATCGCCAAAGATCCGCAAGATGCAGGTCGAACCAGCCGGATTTTGGGCGAATTATAAGCGACCAATCCTCGTTTTCGCCACTTGTTTTGCTGTGCGCCGCTTCCGCCGCGACAATTTCCTTGATTTCCAATGTTGTTCCTTGTTCTGTCATTTTTTCGTTAATGCGATCGGTAATCGCACTAAATTTCCAGCACTCTAACCGGAGATCACCTGCGCATTGCTTACACTAATTTTCGACTGCATTTTCATCATGCCTATACTGATCCATTGCCATATGAAAAAACTGTTGTCGCCTTTGCCGACCAGGAAATCCGACCAAGTCGATTTAATTTCTCTTTGATTCAACCAATTCGAGTTTTTGGCCGCTTGGATCATTTCGTCAGCCCAATCCTTGAGCTCAGAGCTCAGCCATTCACGTTGCGGGGTTTGCACCGGACGTTTAGGCGCTTCGGATACTCGATCACCAACAAAAGTTTTCACGATCTGTCTCAACATCACTTTTCCGGTCTCGCCATTTATTTTGCGACTCGC
>JBOGOW010000186.1:0-7352 GCA_050748285.1 Pyrinomonadaceae bacterium | reverse complement strand
TTGGACTCCTCCTTAAAAGAGACCATGTTTCTTCTTGTCAATCATCGAGTTTACCAAAACTCGCTGCCGGAGGAGTCCTTTTCATAACATCACGAAAAACCACTAAATAAAGTCAAAAAAAGCTGAATTTTCGGACTTTTCAGACATCCTCTATTTTTTCTTTGGGTCATCCCCGTCCCGCTCCGGCAAGCCTTCCGGCAAGCCACGCCGTTGGAATGTAGGCCACGACCAGATCAAGAACGATAAACCATATCGGCGCGGGAATCATCATCGCGGCAGCGATCCCGCCGACTAGTGTTAAAAAGCCTATGCCAAGTGCGAATTTCATTTTGTGGCTGACGGCGATCAGAGCTGCGGTCAGAGCTCCGGTGAAACTTCCGAGGGCGTGTGCGAGAAATGGGAAAACGAAATGCTTTGGCTCAAGCAGCGGCATGGCGGCGGTTAAGCCTTCGACGGTATTCATATCCGCACCGGCGGGCGGCGGGATTATATACGAGCTGATCATTATCAAACCCATATTTACGAGGCCGCCGATAATTAATCCGACGATGAACCCAATAATGTTTCTAATCATAATGTTCCTCCGAGTAATAAATGAGCAGTGTTTTGTGCTAGAAATATAGACTCATACCGTAGTAAAAACAAATCTATGTTCGGAAAATTAACCTGTTGAATAAATGGCTGCTCGATATATAGTTTGAAATAATTGTTACACATCAAGATATTGTGCTTGCCTAATTTGCTGGTTGATATTACATTACAGATAAGAGACGCGAGGGTCGGACCTTTTGCCGCGTTCATAGGCAAGGTGGTTGAATCGCCCTTACTTCGTGCGGGCTTCTGCAATGGCACGCTGGTTTGCGGCCCGAGAGCAGGAGGTTTTTGAGTTTTGCTTACAGGACGTGTATTGCTATTAAATTTTTCGTATGAGCCGCTTGGCACGGTCGGTGTTGCGCGCGCCGTCTGCCTGTGGTTTCGCGGGGCAGTTTTTGTCGAGGAAAATGACGGCGACAATGTTCTTCATTCGCCTTCGACCGTTTTTCCGGTGCCGTCGGTTATCCGCCTGCGCCACTATGTAAATGTGCGTCGCAATCGCCGTGAAACCACGATGAAGCGTGCCCGCGTTTATATCCGCGACCGTTACCGCTGCCAGTATTGCGGCGATCATCGACACGCGAAAGACCTGACGCTCGATCACATTCTGCCGCGCGCGCAGGGCGGCGAGAGCACGCCGGCCAATCTTGTTACTGCTTGCGTAAAGTGCAATCAGCGCAAAGGCAACCGAACGCCTGAACAAGCCCGCATGCCGCTGCTTACGTCGCAAAAACTGCTCCGTTTGGGATTGGATCACGTGCTTCTTTGCCACTACGCCGAATCGCGCCCGGGATGGAAGAAGTATTTGTTTATGGATGATCACGAGGAAACAGCCGTGAAGATCGCGGCCTAGTTTATAACCGTTTATTTTGCGAGAGTGAAACGTGCATTGGCGTTTCACTCTGTTTTTTTTTGGAGGACACTTGTGAGTGTAAAGTTCAAAAATGAAGGCGAGATAATTGACCTTGTGCGTTCATTTGAAGACGCGACCGTTTCGCGCGACGCGTGGAACCACCCCGAGCATTTGACCGTTGCGCTCTGTTATCTGGAAAAGCACGACCTCGAAACCGCGACCGCAAAAATGCGGCTCGGCATCCTTAAACTGTTGAATGCTTTCGCCGTTGACCTCGGCAAAGAAATGCCGTATCACGAAACGCTGACCGTCTTCTGGATGCGGACTATTGCCGATTTCAACGCAACTAAAAACGGCGCTTCCCTTCTTGAGAAAACGAACGAGCTTGTCGCGAAATATGACAAGGATTATCCGCTGAAGTTTTACAGCCGTGAGTTTTTGTTTTCAGATCGGGCTCGTACAGCATTTGTCGAGCCCGATCTCAAACCCTAAAACTATCGACCAAAAAACGATGCCAAGTTCCGGTCGTTACCAACTCATTTGATCGAATAGAACTCCCTACTTAATAAACCGGCCTAGGCAAGATCGGGCATTGGGCCGCTTAGTATTGAAGTTAGGAGTACCGGGCATTTCGGATCCATTGTAATATCCTTGTAAAGAACCGGATGAAAATTCTTATAAATAACGTTAAGCGAAAATATGGTATAAACCTTACCCTGCTTGGGTGAATAGAGTTCCGAACCGCTGACCGACGAAACGGCTCCATCGACAGGGGCGAACCGTGCCTTTTGAAAAGACTTTATCCTAGCCCAGGTCTTGCCGCCGAACCTCCCGTCCGGAACCAAGAGCTGGTCAGTCCGTTTATCTATTCTTGCGATTGAATTCAGAAAGAACTGAACCAAAAGAACATCCCCTTCCTTATTGGGACACCCGTATCCAACGCTGCTTGAGACATTCCAAAACATAGGGACTTCGAGCCAATCTCTCACTTCGCCACTTGGTACCGTTTCTTTGTGTGCCATGTATTTTTCTCCTTTTCTAATAGAGTGAAATTATTCCAATTTGATATTCGGACTTCTGCCGGTCGCATATTCGAAATCGAATCAATCCCTGTTTAGGAATGCGTCCGTTTGCGGAAAAACCTATCATCCGCTCCGAAATAAATTTTGGACTGTGCTAAATTTGAATAAAACCGGCTAAGTTCGGGTTCGAGATGATCAATTCGGGTAAAGATAATGTTAGCCAGCTTCTTCGCAATTGGTGTGAAGGAGATGACGCCGCGCTTGAGGAACTGACGCCGATAATTTATGCGGAACTGCATAAGATCGCGCGGCGATATATGCGTCGCGAACGCGGAGATCACACGTTACAAACAACAGCTCTAGTAAACGAGGCGTATATCCGACTGATCGACTGGAAAAATGCAAAGTTTGAAAATCGTGCCCATTTTTTTGGCGTTTCCGCGCAACTGATGCGGAGAATATTGGTTGACTTTGCTCGTAAACGTCCGACGAACGACGGCACAGTGGTCTATAAAGTTTCGATCAACGAAGCTGCAGGAAAAAGCGATGAAAAAGATGCTGATCTCGTCGCGCTTGACGAAGCCTTGAGTGAACTTGCAAAATTCGACGAGCGAAAAGCGAAGATCGTCGAATTGAAGTTTTTTGGCGGCCTAAAAACCGACGAGATCGCTGAGATCATTGGCGTTGCCGAAATTACGATCTTACGCGAATGGCAAAAAGCAAAGGCCTGGCTTTATCTTCAACTGGACAAGACAAATTGATGGACGCCGCACGTTGGAAACAGATCGACGCATTGATGGATGCCGCACTGGAAGTCCCGGAAGAACTGCGAGCGAATTTTATCGAGGTGCACGCAGGCGACGACGACGAGTTGAAAAAGCAGGTTCTAGATCTTCTTTCAGCCCATTCGAGCGCAGATGAATTCCTAAATGATTCGGCAATACAGATCGCCGCCCGTGCACTCGCCGACGAAGAAACAGAGATCACAGCTTTCGGGTTAGTAAACAAAACGATCGGAACGTATCGCATCGAGCGCCTGCTCGGAGCAGGCGGCATGGGCGAGGTTTATCTTGCCTTTGACGAAAAATTGAAACGAAAGGTAGCATTGAAAATTTTGCCGTCCCAATTTGTCTCGGACGATGAACGTGTGAAGCGTTTTCAGATGGAAGCCCGTGCGATATCTTCACTAAATCATCCGGGGATCGTAACAATATATGACGTCGGAAATTTTGAAGGATTGCATTATATCGCAACGGAGTTTGTCGAAGGAAAAACGCTTCGCGATCTGATGAGCGAGGAGTTTACAATTGGAAATATCGTTTTGAATTCGATTCGGATATGCGATGCTCTCGCCGCTGCCCACAAAGAAGGCATCGTGCATCGCGATATCAAACCGGAAAACATTATGATCCGCGATGACGGGTATCCGAAAATTTTGGATTTCGGCCTCGCAAAACTTACCGATTCGCCTCATCACGGACCGCAGGATCTAGCGGCCACCTCGAAGGGCATGATAATGGGCACGCCTGCGTATATGTCGCCTGCGCAGATCAGCGGCGAAACGGTAGATCACCGAACAGACCTTTGGGGCTGCTGTCTGATTCTATACGAATTTCTAACCGGTAAACACCCCTTCAAAGGCGCCAGCCGCCAGGAGACCTTTCAGGCGATTCTGTCGAAAGAACTTCTGCCTTGCAGCGCGGTAAATCCGCAAGTTCCGGTAGAGCTGGATCGCATTTTGTTGAAACAATTGCAGAGCGATCCTGCGAAGGGCTATCAATCCGCACTCGATCTGCGAAACGATCTAAAACGCGTTCGACGCGAAATCGATTCGTCATCTTCCTGGTCGGGATCTTCGGCCAGCTCGATCGAAAATTATCGATCGATTTGGTTCAATCGGTTACTTTTCGCTGCCGTCGCGATGGCAATAGTCTTTGTCGGATTTTCGATCTATTACTTCTTCTTCAGCAATTCTCAAACGCCGGCGTCCGAATGGGCGTCCGCGAAAAGCGTTCAGCTAACCTTTCAGGCCGGCAGCGAAGCGTATCCATCACTTTCGCCCGACGGCAGGTCGATGGTTTATGTCGCCGACACCGGAGGGGAAGACAATATTTACCTGCTCCGAATCGGCGGCGCGAACCCGGTAAACCTCACGCCGAACTCGCCAAAGCGGGATACAATGCCGGCATATTCACCGGATGGTGAAATGATCGCATTTAGATCGGACCGTGAACCTGCGGGTATTTACGTTATGGGAGCGACCGGCGAAAACCCGAGACGTATTGCAGATTTTGGATACTCGCCTTCGTGGTCGCCGAATGGAAAAAATCTTGTCGTAGCGACTGGTCACCAGCCTGTTCCATCGGTTCGAGCTGACAGTTCCCTTTGGATCGTCGATGTTGAAACTGGCGAGAAAAAAAAGCTCGTCGATTCGTATGCCCTCCAACCAGCATGGTCGCCAAAGGGGGATCGCATCGCCTATTGGACGACCGGAAATTCCGGCACTCGAACGGTCGAAACAATATCGATAAACGGAGGAGCATCAGAAATTTTCGCGGAAACCGGCAATACGAATTGGAATCCGGTTTGGTCACCCGACGGCGAGTATCTGTATTTCGCGAGCGATAGAAGCGGCAATATGGCATTCTGGCGTGCTCATATCGATCTTGAATCCGGCAAAGCTATTGGCGATCCTGAAATGGTTCCGACACCGGCCCGCTTTAATCGCCATCTCACATTTTCGGCCGACGGAAAGCGGATTGCATATGTCCAAACAAATAATCGGACAAACATTAAGCTTGTTGACTTCGACCCTTCCGCCGAAAAGTCGATCGGAGATCCGAAATGGGTAACACGCGGCGATTTTGAGTTTGCCGACGTCGAGATGTCGCCGGATGGAACACGTTTCATTGCCAGACTGATAAGAAAAACGCAGGACGATATTGTTTCGATTAACGTCGATGGCACTGATATGCGCGATCTGACGAATGACACTTATTTTGACAGATACGCGCGCCTTTCGCCTGACGGCAGTCGGATTCTCTTTTCCTCTGATCGCTCCGGGAGTTATCAGCTATGGATGATGAACTCGGACGGAACCGGTTTGCGGCAGATGACTCCGAATCAAAGCGGTCTTGCGGCAACGCCGGCGTGGGATCCGAACGGTAAACGATTTTCTTTCAACAACGAACAAACTGTTTTTATAATCGGCATCGAAGATTCGGTCAATCTCGAAACCGCTCTCAAACTCCCGCGAACCGATAACGGCGGTTTTTTTCGGGTTTGGTCTTGGTCGCCGGACGGAAACCTTTTAGCCGGAAATTTCGATTCGGCACACGGGTCGGGTATGGGCTTTTACTCGCTTAAAACCGGAAACTATGTGCGGATTACCGACTTTCCGGCAAATCCTAAATGGATGCCGGACAGCAGACGCATCGTATTTATAAGAAATCGTCGCGCCGCGATCACCGATGTTCACAGTAAGGTAGTTCGTGAGATTCTTCCGGAGATCAAGGATGAGATGCGCAGTATCGGCGTGAGCATTGACGGTAAAAAACTTTTTTACACCACGCTCGAAAATGAATCCGACATCTGGCTGCTCGATCGGGCGGCAACGCCATAACCGCACCGAACCGCAGCTTTTTTGAAACATTTGAGTTCAGCCTTTATACTTCAAGTTCGTTTTCCATTTGTATGCTTAAATTTTTCAATACGTTATCGCGGCAGATCGATGAATTTCGCCCGCTGGAAAACGGCAAGGTGCGGATGTATGTCTGCGGGCCGACGGTTTGGAATTTTGCGCATATCGGCAATTTCCGGACGTTCATTTTCGCGGACGTGCTGCGGCGTTATCTGAAATTCAAAGGTTACGAAGTTATGCACGTTTTTAATTTGACCGACATCGATGACCGGATAATCAATGAAGCCGCTAAGAGAGAAATAGGCATCGACGAATTCACAGCTCCTTACATTCAATATTTTTGGGAAGATTTCGACGCGCTTGGCATAGAACGACCCGAAGTAACGCCCCGTGCAACGCATCACATTCCCGAGATGATCGACATCATCGCGAAGCTAATCGAGAATGGCAAAGCGTACGAATCGGACGGCTCGATCTATTACCGCATCACGGCGTTTCCCGATTATGGGAAGCTTTCGCGTATAAAATTCGAAGGCAACATTACCGGCGGAAGCGCGCGGATCGATACCGATAAATACGACAAGGAAGACGCACGCGATTTTGCACTGTGGAAGCTGGTCGGCGAGAACGAACAGCCGGGTTGGGATGCGCCTTTCGGACGCGGACGACCCGGCTGGCATATCGAGTGCTCGGCGATGTCGATGAAATATCTAGGCGAGACTTTCGACATTCATGCGGGTGGAATGGACCTGCAGTTTCCGCATCATGAAAACGAGATCGCACAAAGCGAAGGCGCGACCGGGAAGCAATTCGCAAAATATTGGATACACAGCGAATTCCTGAAGATCGATGACGCGACGATGTCGAAATCGAAAGGCAATTTCTTTACATTTCGCGATCTGCGCGAACAGGGCTATTCGGCCCTTGCAATTCGATACTTGCTGCTTAGCGTTCCAACCCGAAAGCAGTTGAATTTCACGTTCGAAGGACTCCAGGGCGCCGAATCTACCGTAGAACGCCTGCGGAATTTCCGGCAGTTGGTTCGCCACGCTAAATGCACAAGCCCGCGCGTAAACGAGGGCGGTAGTGAGGCATTGGATGTATCGCCCTTGCTTACGCGCGGGCTTGTGCAATCCGCACTCGAAAAATTCGAGGCCGCAATGGACGACGATTTCAACACCGCCGCCGCTCTCGCCGCGATTCACGATATGGTGCGCGAGATCAACACGCGGATGAGCGAGGA
>JBOGOW010000185.1:0-7403 GCA_050748285.1 Pyrinomonadaceae bacterium | reverse complement strand
AGAAGACTTTCGATGCTCTTTTTAAGGTCGTGGAATATCAGCGCGGTGCGGCGGAACTTCTTCGTACATCGCGGTTTATCGACGGGCAAATCGTTGCCGTTACCGTAAAGATCGCGCGTGCCGAAGGCGAGATTGAACGTATAGATTCGGTCGAACAAGAGCATAAAACCTTTGCGAATCGAACATCCGAATTGGGCGACGATCTTGAAAAGATCGAGACGGAAATAGCGGAAAAAGCCGCGACGGTTAAGTTGCAAGATGAACAAGAAAATAAGGTTGCGTCAGTTTTGGCTGAGGTTGAAAAACTCCGAACCGAACATACAAGATCAGAGATAATCATTTCTCAGCGTGAGATTGAATTAAAAAGATCGCGTGAAGCCGCGGAAAAAGTTAGCAGCGTTCGCGCCGATGCGGAAAAGCATTCGGAATCGCTTGCAAGGATCAAAGAGCTTGAGCGCGAACGCGGGGAACGCGAGAAATTGAACGCGGAACTCTCAAAGGTCGAAGCCGCGATCCAGAATGTGAATGCGGATCGGAAACAACTGCAAAGCGATCTCGAAAAGATTCAGACTTCGCATCGCGAGATCGAATCACTTACAAAACTCGTAAGAGAACAAGAAAGGCTCGAAACGGATGTTGAAAAAAATCGGCGTGAGGTCGCGAAGGCTGAAGCCGCCGAAACGAGTGCGAAAACTCTCGAAAACGATCTCGCGCGACTGCGGAAAAACTATTTGGCGAACCAAACACAAATAAAAGAGACAACCGCAAAGAGTAAAGCAGCCGGCGAACTTGAAGCATTACAATCGCGAGAATCGGCGCTTGTAAATGAATTGGCAAACGTGCAGGCGCGCCTTGAAAGCGACGAGAATTTTCAGCGTGAGATAAAGAACGGCCTGTGCCCGATACTTTCGGAAAAATGTTTGAATATGAAAGAGGGGCAAACGCTTGAGGCGTTTGTAAACAGCCAATTTGATGAATTGCGAACGAAGATCGAAACGCTGAAAACCGAACATGCGGCCACCGCCGCGGCGCTAAGGACTTCGCGCGAAGCCGCGAAGTCCTTAGCGCAAGTTGCGGTACTCGAAGCTCGTACGACCGAGATCGAAGCAGAAGGCGTAAGACTGAAAGGCGAGCAGGAAGTGTTAAAAAAAGATTCGGAAATGCTTTCGGAACTGCGTACGAAATTGAAGACGACTGAGACAGAATTGAAAGCGCTCAATAATCCGAAAACGAGGATAGCGATATTCGAAAAAGAAGTAAAACGCGAACCGGAAATTCGCAGGCAGATTTCGACGAGCGAAAAAAATCTCGAACGTCTGGAAAGCGAGCGGCGGATAACGGTCGAGAAACTCGAATCTTACAAAGACCTTGACATGCATTGGACTGAAGCGACCGCGATCCGCGAGGCAACATTCGAAGCAAACCGGATTTTTCTAGCAAACGAAGCGCTTGCGAAGCAATTGTTGGAAAATGAAACGGCGTTCAAGCAGGCAGGTGAAGAATTGACGATTGTCGGAGAAAAGTTGAAAGCGGCGGAATCGGCATATGAGATTGCGGGCAAAGGGTATGACCGCGAACTGCATCTATCTGAACGGGCAAGACTTATCGAATTACAGACGCGGCAGGCGGAGGTGAGAGCGAGATTCGAGGCCGCTAAACAACGTGAGGCCGAGCTTGCAAAAGAGCTTGAACGGCTGAATGAGATTCGGCGGACGATGCAGGCTGAACTCCGCGAAAAAGAGCGGTTGGAAAAGGTTGCCGAAGTAACAGATTTTATTCGTGTGACACTAAAGGAAGCGGCTCCGCTGGTGGCGCGAAATTACGTTTATCACGTTTCGGTCGAAGCGAATCAGATGTATCGTGAAATAACCGGAAACGGCGAAACTACGCTGAAATGGGCCGAGGATTACGGCGTGATATTAGAGGAAGGCGGCTACGAGCGGCCGTTTCAAAGCATGTCGGGCGGCGAACAGATGGCGGCGGCGCTTTCAGTAAGACTTGCTTTGCTAAAGCAGCTTTCGGATATCCGCATTGCATTCTTTGACGAGCCGACAACGAATATGGACGCCGAACGCCGCGAAAATCTCGCACAGCAGATCGGCCAAATTCGGCATTTCGATCAGCTATTTGTAATTTCGCATGATGATACGTTTGAAGGGTATATGGATCATGAGATTACAGTAGAGAGGGAGGCATGATTTTGAGATACATAACCCGGTTACCATTCACCATCGGTTTCGCCTTCGGTGTTTTTGTTATGTTCGCGTTTAATTGGTATTCCTTCGCAACTATGTACGGTCAGTATAAGATCTGTTTCGATTGCGGAATGACCGCAGGCGTTCCCTTCACCATGTATAATTCAGGCTACTTGTGGGGCGGCGAGGGATTTATAGCGTCCGGTGTTTTTGCGAACGTCTGTGCGACTTTGATTATTGCGGGAATTTTAGGATTTCTCTTTACTCGGGCTTGGCAATTCCTAGAAAGTCTTTCTCAAAAAAACAATTTTAAGTGAAACAAGTCACCATAGTCTGCGACGGGTCGAGTCTTGGCAACGGAATGTTGAATCCGCGTGCGGCCGCTGTTGCGGCGCTTGGTTTTAAGGGGATTTGGAAAGCGGTCGGCGAATATCTTGGGAATGCGACGAATCAGCAGGCTGAGATAGCCGCCGCGTCGCTCGGGCTCGAAAATTTGAAGGAGCCGTGCAAAGTGAAATTGTTCTCCGATTCGCGGTATGTAGTAGAGACGATGGGCGGCACGTGGAAGCGAAAGACGAATCACGATTGGTGGTCGCGGCTAGATAAGGCTGCGGCGAAACACACCATAGAATGGGAATGGGTAAAGGGACACGACGGGCACGAAATTCAGGAGATCGTAGATAAGGCCGCACGCAAGATCGCGAAAACCGGAAAGGTCGATCAGGAGCAGCTTGACGAAGCAGTGCTGGTGATCGGCGTTCAGGAAATCTAAGAAACGAAAAATGGAAAACGGAAAATGGAAAATTGAAGAAAGCGATCGGATTTGTCCATCGCCGGTTCTCCGTTTTTCGTTTCGTCTCGGAATGTATTTGGTTTTGCTCGGTTCGATCGCATTTGCGCAGCCCAAGGGGTTGGGTTGGGCCTGGCAAAATCCGATTCCGCAGGGCAATCATTTGAATTCAATTCACTTCGCAAAAGACAAATTGAACGGCGTTGCGGTCGGCGTGGACAGCACGATAGTCCGCACGACCGATGGCGGTTTTACCTGGCAGATCTATACGTCGCCCGTCGATGCACCGCTGACCGACGTATTTGTAAAAAACAAGAAAGAGGCCGTGATCGTCGGAACGCGAGGAACGATTCTCGAATTTGTTGATGGCGAATACTGGCGTCAGATCGCTAGCGGAACGCGCGAACATCTTTACGGTATTACTTTCGCAAACGAAACCATGACGGTCGGCTGGGCTGTCGGAACGCACGGGACAATATTGAAGACGAGCGATGGAGGTGCGACGTGGAAGCAGCACAGGCCGGAAACGAACGAACATCTTGTTCGAATTTCTGCTTTTGACAGCATGCACGCTGCGGCGGTCAGCGCCAGCGGGTTAGCTTTGGTAACAAGCGACGGCGGCGAAAAATGGACGAAGGCGAATCCGTGCGCCAACACATCGCTAACCGGAGTCGCCTTCGCATCGAAAAACCGGATCGTTGTTTCCGGCAACAACGGCTGCGTCGCTCAAAGCGTCGATGCAGGAATAACATGGACGAGCGTCAATACCTATTCGCGAACCGATTTTCTAGCGGTGTCGTTTGCCGACGCAAAAGCCGGTTCGATGACGGACGCGAACGGGAACGTGTGGCGAACCGGCGACGGCGGGACGACGTGGCTGCCGTTCAGCGTCCGGACGAATCCGAAGCTTTCGGATATTTTTATGGACGACGTATTTACCGGCTGGACGGTCGGCGAAAACGGCTTGATAATGCGAACCGACGACGGCGGATACAGCTGGCGGCGGCAGGCGTTTGGCGGACGCGACGATATCAACGACCTCGCGTTTTTTGATGACGAACTCGGCGTTGCTGCGGGCACGCGCGGACGCATCTTGATCACAAATGACGGCGGCGCAACGTGGCTGCCGGTTTATACAAACACGAACGCAAACCTCAACGGATTGCATTTTTATCACGAGGATCGCGGATTTGCGGTCGGCGAAAACGGCACCGTTTTGCGGACGATAAACGGCGGCGCGAGTTGGGGCAAAGGCGTTTCGGGGACGACGGAAAACCTCACCAGCGTTTATTTTGTTACGGAAGGCGTCGGCATTGCTGTCGGTGCGAACGGCACTATTATTCGCTCGATAACAAGTGGTGCTTATTGGCAGCAGGTGGAATCGGGAACGCGTGCGTGGCTCGAAGATGTAAAGTTTGTCGATCAAAAACGCGGTGTTGCCGTGGGCGACCGAGGCACTATCTTGCTCACGAAAAATGCCGGTGCGACGTGGCAAGGCGTGAAAACGAACGTCAGTGAAAATCTTTACGCGGTTAGCTTTTACGACACGAAAAACGGCTATTGCGTTGGGGCAAACGGCATCGTCCTGCGGACGCGCGACGGCGGCGATTCGTGGATCGATCTTGAGTCCGCTTCACGCGCAAATCTGTTTGCTGTAACGGCGGTCGGTGCGGACTTGGCAATCGCCGTCGGTGAACTCGGAACTGTGGTCATTACTACCGACGGCGGAAAAACTTGGGATTCGCAAGCGAATATTACGGGCAAGTCGCTGCAGGCGATCGTCTATCGCGGCGGGACAAATCTTTGGGTCGCTGGCCGCGGCGGCGTGATCTTGAAACGAACGGCGCAGCTTTCACCATCTAAGATCCAATCGCCAAAGCTGCCGCCGGTCTTTAAAACCGCAACGCCGCGCTATCCGCGGCCGCGCACGCCATTGATCACGGTAACCGACGACGGCGATATTCCCATTGCTGTGCAGCCCGTGAAAAAAGACAATAAATAAATTTAGTTATTTATTCGGATCACTGTCGCGATCCATTCGCCTGAGCGACGAATATCGGAATTTGAGATCCCGTGTTGAATTAGAGCATCAGCGATCGCCGATTCCTGCTCGGCGAGGATTCCGGAAAGCACGAGAATGCGATTCGTTTTTGCGATCAGCATCGGAAGGATCGGAAGAATTACATCTAGCGTTAAATTTGCGGTTACGAAATCACAGGTCGGCATTTCTTCTGTAATCGGGCCATGAAAGAAATTTATCATTTCGCTGACGCCATTGAGTTCGGCGTTTTCACGGGCGATCTTGATGGAGTCCGGGTCAGTGTCATAGGCAGAGAAATTGGCCACAGATTGCACAGATATCACAGATGTAGAATTGTCGTTCTTTAGCCCCGACCGAATCTTTAACTTTTCAGTTGTCGTTTCTTTCTCTGTGCGCTCTGTGGCGATCTTCGCTGCGGCGATGGCGAGTATGCCGGTGCCGGTGCCGACGTCGAGAAACGAGTCGCCGGGTTTGAGAAATTCGTCAATTGCGACGAGACAAAGCTGCGTGGTTTCGTGCGTGCCTGTGCCGAATGCCATGTTTGGCTCGATTCGAATAACGATGGAATCGCGATCGCCGATCACGTGCCAAGGCGCCGCTATTACAAATCGCCCGGACACAGTTGGCTTCCAATATTTTTTCCACTCGGCCAGCCAATCTGTGTCTGCAATCGACCCGCTCTTCACGATTCGAATCGCAGAATCGTCGAACCCCATTGTCTGCAACGCAAGGTTCAGAGCGTCATTGAATGCAGCATCTTCCGGCGGTGAGTCAAAATATCCGACGACGTTTACGGTTTTGGATTTTGTATTGAACAGATCAACGCTGGTCCCGATGGCGTCGAGCGCGGTAAACGCAGTCTCGACCGTTTCGACCGCAGATGCATCGACCGAAACTGTAATCGTGAACCAACTTTTGCCGTCGCTGTTCATTGTTCTCGTAGCCCTCTAAGCGTTTCTTTCATTGTCGCCGCGTTCGAAAATCTTAACACTGGATCGTCGGCGAGCGCGGTTTGAAAAAATGAGCCAAAAGGCTCGGCAAGATCAAAATTTCTCGGTTGGTTCATCGATTGCACTATCTCGAGATACGTCCGGCCCGGAAACGGACGCTTCCCGTACAAGCATTCGAAGATAATAACGCCGACCGAAAACAGATCGCTTCGCTCAGCGGCTCGCTGACCTTGGAGCTGCTCGGGCGACATATATCCGAGCGTACCCATCACCGTTCCGGGCATGGTTACCGAACCTTCAACGTCGCTTTTGTTAAATCTTGCAAGTCCAAAATCCAGAATGCGCAAACGATCCGCATTGTCATCACGGGCAACGAGAATGTTGTCCGGTTTTAGATCGCGGTGGATTATCCCGGAGTTGTGAGCGATCTCAAGACCGTTCAATACCTGTTCGAACCAATCAACAACAGTATTAGTTTCAAGTGTTCGTTCGGATCGCAAGACGTTTGACAATGTTTCGCCCCGCACGAGCTCCATTACAAGAAACGCGCCTTCGGTCGATAGGACGCCGTAATCGTAAATCGCGACAATATTGCGATGGCTAAGCTGACCTGATGTGCGAGCCTCACGTTCAAATCTGCGTTGTGCTTCCCGATTGCCGAACAGGGAACTGCTCAGTATCTTAACCGCAACGCTTCGGCCAATGCGTTCGTCCGTCGCTTCGTAAACCGCGCCCATGCCGCCTTTGCCGATCAAACGCTGTAACCGATAACGCTTCTCGATGGTTCGCTCGACCGGCAGGCTGAAAGTTAGTTCGGCTCCGTCATCATCACACTTTGTGTCCGTACGGTCATAGCATCGTCCGCATCGCGGACATTCCTTCAAAAGGTTTACGTCACCGGCTTCAAAGCGTGATAGAACTTCGTTTCGTATCCTCAGATCGCTTCGCATGCGATCTTTAAGGTTGATGTTTTCGTGAACTAGAGCGATCTGATCCGCCAAAGTTTCGAGCAATTCCTTATCCCGGTTTGTATATGGAATTTCCGATAGCTTTTCGCCTAGTGAAAAAAAACCCACTAAATTGTCGTCCGTGCCGTGCATTGGGACTATTAGATTAGTTTCAATTTGTCGAAGCCATTCCAATTCGGCTGTCGGCAGTTCTTCCGTTTCCGCTGACGGAAATTCAACGGTACTGTTCCGCGATCGCATAAAATGCAAAAGCGGCGAATCAGCTGCGAGCCTCATTTTTCCTGAATTTTCGGCGGTCGTAAAACCAAGTGAGAATTCACTGTTGGTTTGGTCTTCGTAGAAAAAATGAATGCTTTTGGGGTGTATCGCGGCTTGAATTTGGCTGCTGACGAGACGAGAAAGCTTTATCATCGAATCCGATTCTTTGACGTTTTCAATCAGGCCCCGAAGAAGCCGTTC
>JBOGOW010000184.1:0-7407 GCA_050748285.1 Pyrinomonadaceae bacterium | reverse complement strand
ATTTTCGTGTTATATGGCGGAGTGTTTTCAGGCAATTATTATGAATTTCAAAAACAGAATTCGGAATCAACGCGGCTTTAACCTTATCGAATTGATGATCGTTATTGCGATCATCGGCCTGCTGATCGGCGTTGGCGCGATAGCTTGGGGAGCGATGATCCGCTCCGGTAATGAGGTCGCCGCCGCACAGATAATCGACCGCATGCGGACATATCAGGCCCAGTTTGCCGGACGCAATCGCGGAAAGTTTGGTAAATTCGATGACCTTATTCGAGTTTCAGGGCTTGATGAAAAATTTACCGGCGAGCGGCCCGTTGTGAACGGTTATATATTTACCTTGACGGTCGAAGAACCGTCGGACACAAAGCCGGCCTCTTATTCAATAACGGCCGATCCACAAGTTTCCGACGGCGTTACGCGCACCGGAACTCGGCATTTCTACACCGATTCGTCGCTTGGAACCATAAAAGCCACGGACGAAAATCGCCCCGCAAAAGCCGACGACCCGTCTATTTAGATTCTTCTGGTTGGTTTTGCCTTCTGACTTTTTACTTTTGAATTTCAGATTGCCGTCTTAGCTCAGCGGTAGAGCACTCGCTTCACACGCGATAGGTCGGAAGTTCGAATCTTCTAGACGGCACCAGGACTGGAGAGGCAGACATTCTGCCTCCCTCTTTGAAGCAAAAAAAAGAGGATATTTGAAAAGTCCTTTCTTTAGCCGCAAAGCGGCGAAAAGATGGTAGCCAGTGAAACGTCTGGTTGGCCTCTTGTGCATCTTCAACGCACGAACCACGTTCTTCAACTCCGGATTAAACTTTAGGATTTGAAGAAGAATTGTTGCCGCAGATTAAAGCGGATCGACGCAGATTTGCTTTTATTTTATCAGCGTCTATCTGCGTTAATCTGATGTTATAAAGACGGTTTATCGAGGCATTGAAGTAGAATCGATGTTGACAACAGGATTTGTTCTTTGACAGGAGAAACCGCACCGGACATTATACATAGGAATTGATTTTCGTGCCTCTCAGCAGACGCTTTGCTGGTGTGACACTGAGACAGGTGAGACACGGACAGTTGATCTTGAGCATGATTTGGAGAAGGTTCGCGAGTTTTATTCGTCGCTTCCGGACGAGGCGGTGGTAGGGATCGAGGCATCGGGCCGGGCCGCCTGGTTCGAGAACATGCTCGCGTGTTTAGGTTATAAGCTGCTTGTCGGAAATCCGGTTTTGATAAGGGAGAGAGCGACGCCGAATAAGATTATGAAACGATGCCCTGAATGCAGACGCGATTATTACGATGACACGCTGAGTTTCTGTCTCGAAGACGGAACGCCACTCGTGCAAGGTTCGGTTTTAGCGCCTCAGGATGCGGTCGATGAGCCGGCGACGGCGATCTTGTCAGAACCGGGAGCGGTAGCGACTGGGTTCCTACACGAAGAGTCGAAGACTGCCCTTTATCAAAAGGTCGATGAAAGGTCGGCGGCGAAATCCATCGCTGTGCTTCCCTTTGTCAACATGAGCGCGGATGCGGAGAATGAGTATTTCTGCGACGGGCTGGCTGAGGAATTGTTGAATGCACTGGCGAAGATCGAAGATTTGAAAGTCGCGGCGCGGACTTCGGCGTTTTCGTTCAAAGGGAAAAACACCAATGTCGGCGAGGTAGGTCGCGCGTTGGGCGTGAGATCGGTGCTCGAAGGCAGCGTCAGAAAATCGGGCGAGCGTCTGAGGATAACGGTTCAGCTTGTTAACGCCGCCGATGGCTATCATATCTGGTCGGAGCGTTACGACCGCGAAATGCGCGACATCTTTGATCTGCAGGACGAAATTACGCTTGCGGTGGTCGATGCGCTCAAATTGAAACTTCTCGGCAATGTCAAAATAAATGTTTTAAAACGCGAGACTGAAAACACAGAGGCTTACAAAGCCTATCTCAAAGGCCGCTATCTACGCTTCACCAAGAATGACCATCACGGAGCATCGATCGCATATGAGGAAGCCGTCCGGCTCGATCCGCTCCATGCGCCGTCGTGGGTCGGCCTCGGCGAAACCTTTGTGCTGCGGTCTCACTACGGCATCATTCAACCGATCGAAGCCTGCTCGCGAGCTCGAGCCGCTCTTACGACCGCGAAAGAAATTCAAGGCGAATCGGGGGAAGCCCTCTATGTCGAGGGATTCGTCGCGTTTGTCGAACGCGACTGGCTGGCGTGCGAAATAGCTTATCGACGATCATTGGAGATCGATCCGAATAATCCCCGGGCGCTTGGGACTTTTGGGATAATCAACTGCGTGCTCGGAAAAGTGGACGAAGCATTAATTCTCTTTGGACGCGCCCGAGAATCAGACCCCTTGGCGTCGTATCCGTACGCAATGACCGGAGCGGGTTTAGTAATGGCGCGGCGTTCGGAAGAAGCGATGCCCTTTTTTGAACAGGCGTTCGCATTTGAGAAGGATCAGACTTTGGCTCTTTGGACATTCTGCATTGCCAAAATTGCATTGGGAAAGTTTGACGAGGGCATCGCCGCGGCCGAAAGATCGGTTGCGGTTTCCAGGCGAACCACGTTCTTTCTTGGCCTGCTGGGATGGGCATTGGCCGAAGCCGGCCGAACCGACGAGGCAAAATCTATTTTGGATGAAATCCGCAACCGACCGACCGATTCGCCCATGTTGCCGTTTGAGGTATGTATCGTGAGCGCTCTCGGCGACAATGAATCTGCCTTTGTATCGCTCACGCGCGCGGTCGACGAATATTCACCAATGACATACTATCTCGGATTGCCATGCTACGACCGACTCCGCGACGATCCGCGATTTTCGGAACTGCGGAAACAGATGAATCTGCCGGAATAGAACAAAGCAGATGCCCGAACGAAGTAAGGGCGTAACTAATTTATGAAAAAATGCCCGCAATGCGGCCGTGAGTATGACAACACAATGAGCTTCTGTCTCGATGACGGAAGCGAGCTGCTCTACGGCCCCGCAGCGCCAAATTCTAGCGGGGACGAACCGGCGACGGCGATCTTACGTTCGTTTGCAGCGGGACAGGAATCGCCGACGGCTGTTATGCAGCCGCCATCTGTTTCGTCGGGCGAAGTTGGGGCATCGATAGCCGTCCTGCCTTTCGCGCATCTCAGCAGCGATCCGGACGACGAATATTTTTGCGACGGGCTGGCGGAGGAATTGTTGAATGCTCTTGCCAAGATTGACGGTCTCAAAGTCGCCGCGCGCACATCCGCGTTCTCCTTTAAGGGCAAAGATACAGAGATCAGCGAGGTAGGTCAGAAATTGGGTGTTAGGAACATTCTTGAGGGCAGCGTCAGAAAATCAGGCGATCGTTTGAGGATAACGGTCCAGTTGGTAAATGCGTCGGACGGTTATCACGTTTGGTCGGAGCGTTACGACCGCGAAATGCGCGACATTTTTGATGTACAGGACGAAATTACGCTTGCGGTGGTTGATGCATTGAAGGTCAAACTGCTTGGCGAGGTTGCGCAGATCGAACCGCCTACCAAGGACACGGCTGCTTATGAGCTTTATCTGAAAGGACGCAGCCTGCTGTATCAAAGAGGTTTGAGCATTGCCAAAGCCATTGATTGCTTCAATGAAGCGGTGGCTTTGGATTCCGATTACGCGCAGGCGTGGGCCGGTTTGGCTGACGGATACACGTCCTCCGGTTACTCAGGATACAAGCGGGCAACCGAGGTGATGCCGCTGGCGTTGGAGGCCGCACGAAAATCACTTGAATTGGATACGGATCTCGCCGAGGGACACAGCGCCTTTGCCTGCGCAGCTATGCTCTATGATCTGGATTTTGATCTCGCGGAACGTGCATATTTGCGGGCGCTGGAGCTTAATCCGAATTACCTTCAGGCACGAGCATGGTATGGCCTGTTCTTCCTGCATTGGATATCGGGGCGTCACGCGGACGGCTTCGAGCAAATCAAAATGATGCTTGACGCCGACCCTTTGTCGAGCTACACGAACACCATTGCTTGTTTTTCATGTATCACGAGCGGTCGAATACCGGAGGCCGTCGAATTCGGAAAGCGTGGGATCGACCTCGACCCCAAATCCTATCTTGCTGCTTGGAGCTACTCTGCGGCCTTAAATGGCGACGAACAATATGAGGCAGCGGTCGCCGCCGCCGAACGGGCGCTTGCTATGTCTGGACGCCACAGTTGGGCGATGATGACGCTGGCTTCGGCATATGCCAAATGGGGCAAGATGAGCGATGCTCATGCGGTGTTTCGGGAGTTAGAGGCTCGCAGCCTGCGTGAACACATTCAGCCTGGGATGCTTTGCGCCATGGCCGCTGTCGCGGGCGAGATCGACAAAGCGATGGAATACGCAAAACAAGGAATTGAAGTCCGGGATCCGATTTTTGTCATGCTGGCTCGCACATGGCCCGACTATGACAACATCCGCACCGACGCTCGGTTTCTTGAGATAGTGAGTCATCTTGGCCTTCCGGGATATTACCCGACTGCGGAATAAGACACTGAAGCTGGAATGATACTAACCCTAGAACTATGAGACGATGCCCCGAATGCGGACGAGAATACGACCTAACCATGAGCTTCTGTCTCGATGACGGAGCTGAATTGCTATACGGGCCGGCCAAGTCAGAACCGCCTGGGTCAGCGGGTGGCCGGTTCGACGAGCCGCAGACGGCTATTTTGCACGTCACCGATGCGGTCGGCGACGCACCAACGCGCGCGCAGATACATACGACGGAGAAGACAGCAATTCTGCCGTCGGGCGTTGCGGATGTTGTGAAGGCTAAAGGAATTGATAAACGGCTGCTGCTCGCACCGTTGGCTCTCGCGGTTATCATCCTCGGCGGTTTTTTTGGCTATCGCTACTTTTCTCCCGCCAAACAGATCAATTCCATCGCCGTGATGCCGTTCGAGAACCGGAATTCGGATGACGACACGGATTATTTGTCCGACGGTTTGGCGGAATCGTTGATCTTTCGGCTGACGCAGATTCCCGATTTGAAGGTCAGCCCGACGAGTTCGGTGATGCGTTACAAGGGGAAGGAGACTGATGTTGCCAAGATCGCGGGCGAACTTGGCGTGGATGCGGTGATGACCGGACGCCTTACCAAGCGGGGCGACAATCTGAACATCACGGTCGAGTTGGTGGATGCCCGAACCAACAAGTCGCTGTGGGGCGAGCAGTATGAACGGAAACTGTCGGAATTATTGACCACCCAACGCGAGATGGTCAGCGAGATCGTGAGCAAACTGCAACTAAAACTGTCGGGCGAAAGCGAGCAGAGGTTGGCAAAGAAATACACCGCCAATGACGAAGCCTATCAGCTTTATCTGCGAGGCCGCTTTCACTGGTCGAAACGCACAGATGACGAGTACCGAAAGGCAGTCGACGCATACCGACGCGCGATCGCCCTTGACCCGAATTTCGCTCTTGCATACGTCGGCATTGCCGACATTTACAACTCGATGGGCAAGGATCCTGTTGTCGCTCCAAAAGACTGCGTCCCGCTCGCAAAAGACGCTGCTATGCAGGCGTTAAAGATAGACCCGACGCTCGCCGAGGCACACGCTGCACTCGCGGATTCTGTCGCAATTTTTGATTGGGACTGGTCGTTGTCGGAAGCGGAGTTTAAGCGTGCCCGCGAACTCGATCCGAATGTAAGTTACATTCATCTGGCCAGTTCATCGAGCTATTTTGCACCGATGAAGCGAGCCGACGAAATGCTTGCGGAAATGAATCGAGCATTGGAACTGGAACCTCTTTCGCTGATCAACAACTCGGTGATGGTTACGGGCTATCTCTATGCCCGTCAAAACGACAAAGCTCTGCAGCAGGCAAGAAAAGCGCATGACCTCGATCCGAATTTTCGTATCGCGTACCACTGGCTCGGCTTGGCGTACATTGCAAACAACATGTACGACGACGCCGTGAAACTCGGTGATGAGGGGTTGCAAAAGTGGCCCAATAATCCAGAAATGCTTTTCGTTGTCGGCCAGGCTTGTGCTAAGTCGGGACGCCGGGACCAAGCCGAGCAGTATATCGGCAAGATCAGAGACGTGTCTAAGTCGCAGTACGTCAGAACGTACTGGCTCGCCTGTATCTACGCCGCGTTAGATGACAAAGATAAAGCCTTTGCCGAGCTCGAAAGGTCGTATCAGGATAAAGACTGCTTCCTGCCGCGTGCGAATATCGATCCGGCAATGGACCCGCTTCGCAATGACGCCCGCTTTAAGGACTTGATGAAACGGATGGGTTTGCCGGAGTGAAGTTAGCCGAGATCAATGGAAAATAATTCGCAGCTAATTATTTATCAGACCGAGTTGGGCGAGACGAGATTAGAAGTGCGTCTGGAAAACGAAACGGTTTGGCTGACGCAAAAGCTGATGGCGGAGCTGTTTCAAACCACGCCGCAGAACATTACGATCCACCTGAAAAACATTTTTGCGGAGGGCGAATTATCTGAGATCGCAACTTGTAAGGATTTCTTACAAGTTCGTCAGGAAGGAGAAAGAACAGTCGAACGATTACAGAAATTCTACAATCTCGACGCAATAATCTCAGTCGGCTACCGAATAAAATCCTCGGTCGCGACACGATTTCGCCAATGGGCGACGCGGCATATCAGGGAGTATATCGTCAAGGGATTTGTACTCGATGACGAGCGGCTCAAGAATCCTGACCAGCCTTTTGATTACTTTGAGGAACTGCTCAGACGGATCCAGGATATCAGGACGTCCGAGCGGCGTTTCTATCAGAAAATTACCGATATTTACGCGACCAGCGTTAACTACGACCCGACGGAAGAGAGCAGCATCGTGTTTTTCAAGACCGTTCAAACAAAATGCACTGGGCGATAACTGGTAAAACCGCCGCCGAGATTATTACCGAGCGAGCCGACAGCAAAAAGCCTAACATGGGCCTGACCAATTGGCGTGGAACAAAACCGCGAAAGCAGGATGTCGGCATCGCCAAAAACTATCTGGATGAAAACGAACTTGCGGGCCTCAATAACCTAACCGAGCAATACCTCGTCTTCGCCGAGGGCCAGGCGATGCGGCGCGTACCCATGTACATGAAAGACTGGATCGAAAAGCTTCACGGCTTCCTCCAGCTGAATGATCGAAATGTCTTGACGAACGCAGGGAAGATCTCTCATCAACTAGCCATTGAAAAAGCGGAAACCGAGTATGACAAATACAACGAAGCCGTGAAAAATTCAATGGAAAGTGATTTCGACAAGCTGACAAAAAATCTGCCAGCCTCGCGAAAGAATAACCCAAAAAAACCCATACCCGGAGGGACTAATCGTGGTTGAAGAAAATGCCGATTTCGTCGAATTGAAAGAAGACGTTTCAGCGTCGCTTTTGTGGAATTACGATCTGGCGCCGACGACGATCGAGCAGCGGACGTGGTC
>JBOGOW010000183.1:0-7454 GCA_050748285.1 Pyrinomonadaceae bacterium | reverse complement strand
CTTGTCTTGTTTGGAGATGCTTTGTTCTTGTTTCCAATCCCAAATCTTTATGGAAAAGAAAGTTTGTGCATAAATCGCAGTCAGGAAGGCGGGCTTGCCCCCGCTCCCTTAAAAACACGCAAGCGACTTTTTAAAAAGAGCCGCGAGCAGACAGCTAACAGCTCCCTGGTGCTCTTTAAACACATATTTCATCGAATTTCCTCAACGAACGTCACGCGGTTTATCTCGTGCAAGGTTGTAACGCCGGTGAATACTTTCTTAACTGCCGATTCACGCAATGACGACAGACCTTCTTTTTGCGCCTGACGACGTATTTCCGAGCCGGGCCGGCGTTCGATTATCATCTCGCGAACCGTGTCGCTCATATCCAGGAGTTCATGGATCGCAGTTCGTCCTCGATAGCCGGTATGATTGCAGGCGTCGCATCCGACGTTTCTATAAAAGATATTTTGGCCTACGTCTTCGGGCCTCAAGCCTGATTCGAAAAGCTCTTCCGGCGTCGGTTCGTAGTGCCGTTTGCAGGTTATGCAAAGGAGCCGAACAAGCCGCTGCGCAAGCACACAGTTTAGCGACGAAACAAAGTTGTAAGGCTCGACGCCCATGTTCAGGAATCGTCCGATCACGTCGATTACATTATTTGCGTGAACGGTCGTGAAGACCAAGTGGCCGGTCAAAGCTGATTGGATAGCGATCTGCGCCGTTTCTTCATCACGAATTTCACCGACCATCACCTTGTCAGGATCGTGTCGCAAAATTGAACGAAGACCGCGGGCAAATGTCAGCCCTTTTTTCTCGTTCACAGGAATTTGCATTATTCCCTGCAGGACATATTCGACCGGATCTTCGATCGTGATTATCTTGTCTTCGTCATTGCGAATCTCATTAAGCGCCGCGTAAAGCGTCGTCGTTTTACCCGAACCGGTCGGGCCGGTAACGAGCACCATTCCATACGGCTCTTTGATATAAAGGCGGAATCGCTGAAGGTCGTCCGCGTCGAATCCGACAACGTCGAGGCTTAAATTCTTAAATTCTTCGGAGATCTGCTCTTTGTCGAGAATACGAATAACGCAATTCTCGCCGAATGCCGACGGCAGGATCGAAACGCGGAAATCGACCGTCCGCCCTTTGTATCGAACGCGAAAACGGCCGTCCTGCGGAATGCGTCGCTCGGCGATGTCGAGCTCGGACATCACTTTGATACGCGAAATCAGCGTCTGGTGGTAGGCAATATCGATCGGATCGACCTTTGAATAGAGAGCACCGTCGATACGAAACTTGACACGCACGTCGCGGTCGCCGGCTTCGATATGAATATCCGAAGCACGGGATTCCATCGCATTGTAAACAATGGTATCGACGAGTTTGATGATCGGCGACATGTCGGAATCCGTCGCCAGACGGTCGAGGTCGAGCACCTCCTCGCCCTGATCCGTTTCTTTTACAAGCGATATTTTGAAACCGGACGCCGCCTCTTGCAGCACACGCTGCGTAGCGTCGCCGCGTTTTAGAACGACGTCGATGGCGCCTTGGGTTGCAATGTAAGGCACGATGCGCACGTTAAGCGCGTTCTCCATTTCATCAAGCCGTTCGAGGTTTGTCGGGTCGGCCATCGCGGTATGAAGGTCGCGTCCCTCACGTTTGAGCGGTACGAAATGATTGCGCACCATCATTTCGACCGGTATCTTCGCAAGCTCCTCGTAGTCTATCGGCGACGTTCCTTCAGCGGGCAGAAGGTCGATATACGGCAGCCTATAGCGCTTTGCGATAGCCTTTGCCTCGACCACTTCGGGCGGTTCGTTCTCGATAAAATCCGAGAGTTCGATCTTCGGCGAGGAGACGTTCGGTTGTATGACTGTTTGTTCGTTCATCTAAATTTTCATTAACGGCCGCGCATCGGCCCCGAAGAGATCGTGTCAATTATCGGGAGATAAATTGCGAGCAATATAGCAACGACCACGCCCGCCATAAACACAAGAATAAGAGGCTCCATCAAGGTCGTAAGTTGCTCGAGCTTCACCTCGGCTTCCGCGTCGTAAAACGATGCTACTTCTTCAAGCATTTCGCGCAAGCTGCCGGAATTTTCGCCGATGCTGATCATATCGACGCCGAGTTCGGGTATCCATTCCGCCTGTTTTAGCGATTCTGTAAATCCGCGGCCCTCGCGGATCATCGGCGAAACAAGCTCGCTTCGGCGCCGGAGTTCGAGATTATTTAGCGCCTGCGCCGCTATCTCCCACGAATCCGGCACCGTAATTCCGCCGGATAGCAAAGTTGAAAGCGAACGGGCAAGCTGAGCGGTCGCCATTTGCCGGATCAATGTACCGGCGATCGGAATTTTTAATAGAAGACGGTGGAGCATCAAACGGCCTCTCTCCGTCCGAAGCCATACAAACAGCGCCAGCCCGATTATCAAGACAAGCGGCGCAACCCACCAAATGTTGTTTGCAACGCCGGTCGAGATCGCAAGAACGACGACGGTTACGGTCGGCAGCCCGCGATTTGCAGCCAAACCTTTGAATAGATCGGACATTCGCGGAACGATATAGAGCGTCAAAAACGCGACCATAAAACCGGACGCGACGAGAAGAAATGCGGGATACGCGAGTGCGCCGCGCAATTTGCGCGTCAAGCCGACGCTGCGTTTCAGATATTCGACGTATCGAAGCAAAACATCGTCGAGAGCACCGCTCTTTTCACCAGAGAGTATTGACGCCGTGTAAATACGCGGAAAAATTCCCTGTGCCTCGAATGCCTCGGAAAGCGGCGTACCGCTCTTGATCCGCTCTTCGACATCGATCAAAACATCGCGTAAAGCACTCGAAGCCGAACGAGTTTTGAGCAGCGTTATCGATTGGAGCACCGGAATGCCGGCCCGCAAAAGTGCGGAAAGCTGTTGATTAAACAGCAGGAAATCGCCCTGTTTGACCTTTCTTTTACTTCCGCCGCCGACAAACGGCAAAACCGAGGCTATACCGCCCGAGGCGGACGAAACGGAAAACACGCGATAACCTTCGCGTTCAAGTTGGACACGGGCATCGGAAGCACCCAGAGCTTCTACAATTCTGGTTACAACATCGCCGGAAGGAGTTCCGAGGCGGCATACAAATTCGGCCATAGGATCGAATATTACCTAAAAATTCAGTCGAGTCGTCTTACCTTGCGAAGCGCGAACGCAGACCTGCGAATTATAACACGCATTTGCGGGAAGTTTGTTTCAGTGAATCTTTAACTTTTTTTCAAATCGGGCAAACAACCAGAACGCCATAAACTTCATCAAATTCAACATCTTGCTTTGGATTCCCGGTTTATTTAGAATAGACCAACCCTGTCCTGATTGAAATTATATGTGGACTCCACGAACCAGTTTTCCCCTATTTTCGTTCACGCTTGTTTGCTTGCTATCTGCGACATTTGTCACGTTAGTTACACTTCGGGCAGATGCACAGGTTGCTCAGCCAACGCCGCCGCCGGATGACCCTTCAAAACCTGTCAAGATTCGAACCGATCTTGTAACGCTGACACTTACCGTAACCGATCTTTACGGCCGTTACGTTTCGGCATTGACCAAAGAAGCGTTTACCGTTATCGACAACAGCAAGGAACAAGAGATCACTTTTTTTAGCGACAGCGACGCACCGGTTTCGGTCGGGATAATTTTTGATGTTTCCGGCTCGATGAGCGGCGATAAAATAAAAAAGGCTCGGACCGCACTCGAGCGTTTTATTTCCGTCAGCCACCCGTCGGATGAATATTTTTTGATCGCGTTCAACAGCCGTGCTGAATTATTGGTTGACCGCACAAGGAATGCCGACGCCGTTCTGCAAAAACTGCAGCTTGTAAAACCGGCAAGCAACACGGCGCTCTACGACGCGGTTTATTTGGGCCTTGAGCGTGTAACACGCGGCACACACCAAAAACGTGCGCTTATGATTATCAGCGACGGCCAGGACAATGCGTCGAGATATAACTTCGGCGAAGTTCGGCGTTTGATGAAGGAATCGGATGTGGTTACTTACGGCATCGGAATCCTTGATCGGGCCGACACTGGACAGATTAGTATTCAAGGTCAGGCATTTTTGGACGAACTTGCATCTGTTTCGGGCGGAAAGTCCTTTTATCCCAACAATGCAGTCGAAATGGATGAGATATTCGAGCGAATCGCCATCGAACTTCGAAATCAATATTCGATAGGATACACGCCGACCGATTTTCAGCCGGATGGAAAATGGCGCAAGGTGCGAGTTAAGGTCAAACCCCCGCGCGGATTACGGCGTCTAACCGTACGAAGCCGCGAAGGCTATTATGCCTCGCCGGTAATAGATTATAGGTGATCCGATATTTTTTGATGAAAGTAAATTTATACGCAGTTGCTGCAATCATTGGGCTTGCTCTAATTGGGACAAGCCTTTTCGTCTCACCCACTGTTGCCGGAAATGAAAACAGTTCCGAAATCGGAATGTTCCCGACGCCGACTCCCAAAAAGACGCCGGAGGAAATATCCGAGGTAATTCAAATCGATACCGAATTGGTCAATATCAATGTGCGTGTAGTTGACAGGAACAGCCGCCCGATTAATCGCCTGAAGCCCTCGGATTTTACGATAATGGAAGACGGCATTCCGCAAAAGATCGACTTCTTTTCCGAATCCGAAGTTCCGACCAACTATTCGCTGGTCGTCGATAATTCCGGCTCGCTCCGGCGTCAGATCGAAAAGGTGATCGAGGCGTCCAAGATTCTCGTCAGCTACAATAAACCGCAGGACGAAACAATGGTGATACGTTTTGTCAGCCGCGACAAGATCGAGATAAGACAGGAATTCACGAATAAGAAAGAATACGTCAACGACGCGCTTGATAATTTTAATATCGAAGGCGGGCAGACCGCAGTCCGCGACGCCGTATATCTGGCGGCCCAGCATGTCGGAAACTACGAAAAAAGCGGACGATCGGATGACCGCACGCGGCGTGCATTGATCCTTGTAACCGACGGCGAAGATCGTGACAGTTTTTACACCGAGCCTCAGCTATTCCAAATGCTGCGGGAAGCAGACGTTCAGATCTACGTGATCGGCTTTATCGAAGACCTGGATAAAGAAGCCGGTTTTATTCGTAAAAGCGAACAATCGCGATCAAAAAATTTCCTTGAAAAGCTCGCAACCGAGACGGGCGGCAAAGCCTACTTTCCGACCGGTGTCGAACAGCTCAACACCATCGCAAAAGAGATCGCCAGCGAATTAAGAACGCAGTATTCGATCGGCTACATTCCGTCGAACGACAAGGAAGACGGAACATTCCGGCAGATCAGAGTATCGGTCACGGATGGACCGGGCAAAGAAAAGCGCATCGCACTGACGAAAGCGGGCCGAACTGCCGGTGCGGTCGCCGACCCATCGAAAGCATTTACAAAACCGAACCAATAGATTCATTAGGATTTGAGAAGAGTTTTAGCCGCAGATTAACACGGATTGACGCAGATTTGCTTTTGCTTTATCTGCGTCATCTGCGTAAATCTGTGGCTAAATTTTCTAATGCGCAATCAGGGATTATTTTTCAGGAACCGAACCGGAGATTTTCTTTCGGTTCGTTTCTCCGTTTACAAGGACGGGGATTCCTCTGTCAACCTCGTTATGCGGTCGCGGAATTACGTGGACGGCAGTTACAGTTCCAATCTTGCGCGCGGCTGAAGCACCGGCATCGACGGCGGCCTTTACCGCACCGACCTCGCCGCGAACGATCGCAGTTACCAGTCCGGCATCGACCTTTTCGTAGCCGACAAGCTCGACATTCGCGGCCTTGACCATCGCATCCGCCGCCTCGATCATCGCCACCAAACCCATGCATTCAACCATTCCGAGAGCGTTCATTATACGTATGCCTCTTCCAATTCTATTTCGTCTGCTTCTTCGAAATCGTAATTGCCAACTACTGACTCATTAAAGACCTTGGCGTCATTCGGTATTTCAGAAATATCCTGATACATTCCGCTTCGGACTCTGAATTTTAATAATGGCTTCGCAAAGACTTGCCTTAGCCGTCTGTCCAATATCTCGTCGGCTTTTGCTTTCAGGGCTTCGAGTTCGGGCATAAACGACGCCAAATCTTTAGTTTCTTTCGGAACGTAAACTTCGCTCCATCCCAAATGCAAAAATATCTCAAGATAACGCGCTTCTAACTCTGAACCGCATTCATATTCGTCGCGTTTCAGCTTCAACTTCCACCCAAAGAGATCGTTGATGATCTCGGTTTCGCCCCAACAGCAGACGCCCGGCAATTCACGTTTTACAAGCCGTTCCTTTCCAAGCGACAAGACATTTGCGTTATAAAACTGCCAAAACGAAGGCCGTTTGCGCTCCCTTTTTTCAGTAGTTTGTCCGTTTCTATCACTCATTCCAAAATTCTTCTCTCAAATTTTCGCGCAACGCGCTTTCAAGATTCGATTCGGCCTTCTTACCTTTTTTCCCGACGCTCTTTGCCTTGTCCAGCCGCGACCTGACCAGATCGACCACCGCCCGATATATCTCCAGATGCTCGTTCGCCGACAACCCAAGAATATCCTGAATCACTATTTTATCCAACTCAAGACGGTTTCAATTGATGTCAGGCAGATGTGAATTTAAGTGCCAACTGTTCAATCTCGGGGACTACCAATTTTCCATGATTGTGCAAGTCGATGCCTTCCGGCTCGAAATTGCAAACGAGAGCCTCGACGATTGTCCTTCTGTTTTCGATATTGGCACCCGCGTGGTAAAAGTGGTCTCGTGTGACAATATTGAAAGATTTCCAGTATTTATCGATCATCTCGTTTTCGCGCCAATCATTGTGGTGCCAGGTAGAAAGAATAAATTTGGCGCTCGCATCGCTGAGGAGGTCGAATAGTTGTCGCTCGTCGCTCTCACTCCACCCGTTGTAATAATCAACGTGTCGCCCAAAATAAGGCGGGTCGCAATAAATAATGTCGTTATGGTCCGCTTGTCTTATAACATCCTCGAAAGACCCGCCGACAAATGTCCATGACGGGTCAGGTTTAATCAACCTGGAAACGGCCGCAACCTGGTTAACGATTTTGGTAATATAGGCCGGTGAAAATCGTTCAGGTTTCTTGCAAAAAGGAATATTCCAATTGCCCTTGCTGCCAAAACGCATCATCCCGTTAAAACCGGCGCGCGATAGAAACAGAAAATCGAATGGTGAAAATGTTTGGTTGAAACGTTCCCTAACAAACAGGTAGTGGACGTAGCCGTTGTCATCTGCGTTCCGCAAAAGATTTCCTTCGCGTTCCAGGTAATCCCTAACCGCGTGAGGCGTAATTTCACCGTCTTGAATACCTTTATAGAAACGAATTATATGCGGGTTAGCGTCATTGAGAAGGGCGCGTTTGTATTCGGAATTGAACACGACAACGCCTGTTCCCAAAAATGGCTCGATCCACCGGCCGTTGACCTTTGGGGCCAATGC